>DASXXL010000142.1:0-4774 GCA_036503085.1 Pyrinomonadaceae bacterium
GCGACCCTCATTCTCGTGACCGGGCCCTGGTTGCGGCTCACCTTCAACCAAGTAGTCATCCGAGGCGTTTGAACCGCCGAGCGGCAGAAAGTTGACCGCGGCCGCTGATTCAACTCCGGGTGTGGCTTTGACCCGTTGGACCAGCTCTTTATAAAAAGCCGCGCTTTGTGGTTCATCCTTGTACTTCGCGCGCGGTAGGATCAGATTCATCGTCAACACGTGGTCCGGATCGAAACCGGGATCGGTTTTGAACAGCGTGAGAAAACTGCGGAAGAAGAGTCCCGCGCAGACGAGCAGGACCAGCGACAAAGCAATTTCAAATACTACGAGCGAACTGCGCAGACCATGTGAGCGGCCCGAGCTCTGCCGGCTGCCTTCCTTCAACGACTCGTTGAGATTGGGTTTGGAAACTTCTAAAGCCGGCGCGAGGCCAAATACCAACCCGCTAAGAAGTGAGAGTGCGATCGTAAATGCGAGAACGGGAACGTTGATTCCGAGTTGACTCCAACCAGGAGCAAACCTCGCCGCGTCGCCGGGATTCGCTGCGCGCAAAGCATCGAGACCCCAAATCCCAACGAGAATTCCCAAGCTACCGCCGAGCAGCGCAACAATCACGCTTTCGGTCAGCAGTTGCCGAACGATGCGCCAGCGGCTAGCGCCCAAAGCGGCGCGCAACGCGATCTCTCTCTGGCGTCCACTCGCACGCGCCAGCATCAGGTTCGCGACGTTTGCGCACGCAATCAGCAAAACGAAAGCGACCGCGCCCATCGCGACCCACACGCCGGTGTCGTACTTGCGCACGGTATCGGCAACGATCGGAAACACCGTCGCGCCGAGCTTGGTATTCGTTTCGGGATACTGCTGCTCGAGCCGCGCGGTGATGTTGTCAATGTCGGCTTGTGCGCTCTGGACCGACACGCCCGGCTTCAACCGGCCGATGACGTAAGAATCGTGGCTTTGGCGATTGCTCGCGAGTGCGGGTGTGATTGTCAGCGGCGCGTAAATCTCGCCGGGCACCGGATAGCTCAACGTGTTTGGCATTACACCGACGATGGTCAGCGGGAGTGTGTTGACCGTGATGGTCTTGCCGATAATGTTCGGATCGCCGCCAAATCGGCGTTGCCACAAACTGTTTGCAATGATCGCAACAGCGCTCTTGCCGGGTTGGTTCTCTTCTTCGGTGAAGGCGCGGCCCATGATCGGCTTAATGCCGGTGACGTCGATGAAGTTTGCGGTGACTTGAAAACCCTGAATGCGTTCCGGCGTATCGATGCCCGTGAGGTTCACGCTCCACCAGCGATAAAGCGCGAGTTGATCGAAGGAATGGTTTTGCGCGCGCCAGTCGAGGTAGTTGGCCATCGCGACTTCGTTGTGCGTATAGCCGCGGGTCGGCGCTTTGTCCCAGATGGTAATGACGCGATCGATCTCAGGAAAGGGCAGCGGTTTGAGTAGCAGCGAGTAAACCGCGCTGAAGATTGCGCTGTTGGCGCCGATGCCGAGCGCGAGTGTAACGGTGGCGATAATCGTGAAGGCGGGACGCTTGAGGAGATTGCGAATCGCGTAACGGATGTCGTTCAGGAAGGCGTCCATAGTTCCTCCATTACGAGTTTTGGACCACTAGCTCGTCCGGGCACACTGGTGACGTCAACGTACATCGGCAAATTTGGACCGACGCGCGTTCGTTAACCGCTTGCTAGAGCAACTACAGGGAAACTTTAGTTAAGAACCGTTCACGATCCAGCCATCTTCAAGTTGCACGACCCGGTTACCGTAAGCGGCGTTGGTCTCCGAGTGCGTGACCTGAACGATCGTGGTGCCCTCGTCGTTCAGGCGCTTGAACATGTCCATGATCTCTTTGCCCTGGGCCGAATGCAGGTTGCCGGTCGGCTCGTCAGCCAGGATGATGCGCGGACTCGCAACCACTGCGCGCGCGATGCCGACGAGTTGTTGTTGTCCACCCGACAACTGCGTGGGAAACAGGTCTTTCTTGCCGACCATCTGGAATCGATCGAGCGTGTCGCAGACGATCGATTGCCGATCTTTCTTACTCACGTCGCGATAGGAGAGCGGTAATTCGAGGTTCTCGAAAACGGTTTGGTCGTCGAGCAGGTGATAACTCTGAAAGACGAAACCGACGTTGCGATTGCGCAACGCTGCGCGCTTCTTCGCGTCGAGCGAATGGACCGGCACGTCATCGAAGTAATACTCGCCGGTCCATGAATGATCGTGCATCCCCAGAATGTGGAGCAGTGTGGACTTCCCTGCTCCTGATGGACCCATGATCGAAACAAACTCACCCGGCTTGATGTCGAGGTTAATCCGTCGGAGAACGTAAGTTTTCGTGGGGCCGTGGGCGAAAGCTTTCTCGACTCCCCGCAAACTGATCATTGAATGGCTCCGAATCCGCTCTCTTTCAACTCGCGCTCCATGATCTCACGTCGCTCCGTGCCCTGTTCTTCTTCGACGATCTGGCCGTCGAACAAGTGGACGATGCGATCGGCGTGTTGGGCGTAGCGCGGATCGTGCGTGACCATGCAGATGGTGGCGCCGGCGCGATGCAACTCGCGTAATAGTTCCATCACTGCTTCACCGTTGGTCGAGTCGAGGTTTCCGGTCGGCTCGTCCGCGAGCAGGATGCTCGGCGCTCCGGCGACTGCGCGCGCTACTGCGACGCGTTGCTGTTGACCGCCGGAGAGCTGGCTCGGCAAGTGCTTCGCGCGATGCGCCATGCCGACGCGTTCGAGCGCTTCGGTCGTGCGCTTCTTGCGTTCGGACGAGCTCATGCCGCGATAAGTCAGCGGCAGTTCGACGTTTTCGTAAACGTTGAGATCGCCGATCAGGTTGAAGCTCTGAAAGATGAAACCGACTTCGCGGTTGCGGATGCGCGCGCGCTCGGAGAGAGAAAGATTCTCGACCGGGTGGTTGTTAAGGATGTACTCGCCGGCGCTGGGCGTATCCAGCAGACCGAGGATCGAAAGCAGGGTCGACTTGCCGCAGCCCGAGGGCCCGGCAATGGAAACGTATTCACCTTGTTTAATGTCGAGATGAATACCCGTGAGCGCGTGGGTCTCGACCTCGTCCGTCTCGAACACTTTTCTGACGTCGGCGAGGTGGATTAGGGGCTGCCCGTTGGAACTCATGTTTTGCTCCTTGAGTTTTTGTATGAACTACTTCTTAAAATGAACACCGCAGGGCCGTCTTCCATGACTGAAAGATCACTTCAGCCGGATGCGGTTGTAGCTATCGAGCGCTGACGTGTCGGAGATTATTACTTTATCGCCTTCTTTCAGCCCGTCAAGTATTTCGACCGTGCTGACCGAGTTGCGTCCGAGCGTCACCTTCGTGCGCACCGCTTCACTGCCGTCGGGTGTCAACACAAACATGCCGATTGTCTGATTTGCCTGACCAAACGCCGGCCGGCCGACCTTGAGCACGTCTTTGAGCCTCTCGAGCTCGATGGTGCCGTCAACACTCAGGTCCGGACGCGCACTCGGCGGCAACGGTCCGATGAGCGAAGCATCGACGTCGAACGTGCCTTCGCGGGCAGCGGGGTCGATACGCGAGACGGTACCCTGAATCACTCCATTGCGAGTATCGACCAGCACGGGCTGTCCGACTCGCACGTCTTTGATCTGCGTCTCAGCCACTCTCAGCACCGCTTTCAACGAAGCCGGATCCGCAACGCGCGCGATGTTCAATCCCGGCGTCACCTGCTGTCCGACCTGCACAGAAACCTGTTGCAACACGCCTGCTGTTCCGGCGCGAACTTTCAACGCGTCAACCTGATCGCGCCGCAGTTTCGCCATGACGCGCAGTTGCTGTAGCCGCGACTCCGCGGCGTTGAGTTGCGCCTTGGTGGATTTGGAATTGACGGCGAGTCGTTCTTGTTCGACCTTCAAACGGTTCGCGAGATCCTGCACGGCGACGCGCGAGATCTTTAACTGCAACTCCGGCAGATAACCTTGCTTTGCCAGCCCTTCGTCGGCGTCAAGTTGCAGTTTTGCCTGGCTGTACTGAGCATTGATGGTAGCGATGGCCGCTTTCTGCGTCATGGTGTCGCTTTCAAGCTTCACGCGCAGGTTCTGTTCGTCGGCTTCGGAGGCCTTGACCTGGAACTCCGCGTCGGTCGCTTGTTGCTCCAGTTGCGGATTGGAAAGTTCGACGATGACTGTTTCGGGGCTGACTTCGACGCCGGCTTGAAGCAGGATATTTTCGACGCGCCCGTCAGCCGGCGCGGGCACCCAGCGCGTTACTTGCGGTACGAGCGTCCCGTTACCTCGCACATCACGCACCATCTCGCCGCGCTTAACAGTGTCGATCACCGCAGTCGAGGGATCGAGCGGAGGGGCGGCGGGCTTGAGTTTAGTGAGACCGTAAGTGATACCGCCGATGGCCGCGAGACCGACGACGATCATAATGGCCGTGCGAATCTTCTTCTTGAGTTTGGATTTGGGGGGTCGCTTGATATCCATAACGCGCTCTTACTGCCAAAGAAATTAGTGGAGAGCTGTATAAGCCAGTTGAGAGAGCGGCGATGCGCGCGCGAAGTGACGGAGCCGACTTCAGCTAAAACTTCACACGCAACTATATACAGTTCTCCGGCGCGAATGTAAACAAGGGGCGTGCCAGCAAGGGATTTGTATTTTTTGCTCGAAAAAACGCGATGGTTGGGCGGCGCGCGATCCGCGGGACGTTTCGCTTGCGGGACTCGGCAGTCCCACTTTCGAGATGCGGCTTACGCGCGATCGTTCGGGTTGTACGGGGAGGCGTATTT
>DASXXL010000143.1:0-8587 GCA_036503085.1 Pyrinomonadaceae bacterium
CAAAAGACTGAAGCCACCAATCGCGTTGTAATACTCGACACCATCCGTCTTCGAGAGAATGTCCTCGACTTTTTTACAAACCGCGTTGGTTCGTTCGAGCGATGCCGCCGGCGGAAGCTGCACGTTCAAAAACATGTAGCCGTAGTCTTCTTCAGGAAGAAAACTCGTCGGCAGTTGCCGCACGGCGAAGAGGTCGACGAGGCCGAACGCGAGCAGAATCACCGCGCCGATCACGGCTTTGCGGATCAGCCCGTGGCTCCAGTTGACGTAGCCGTGCGTCGCGCGCGTGAACCAGCGATTGAAGCCGCCGAAGAACCTTCCGAGCACGCCTTTCGTCTGCTTGCGCGGTTTCAGCAACATCGCCGAAAGCGCAGGCGAGAGCGTCAACGCGTTGAACGCCGAGATCATCACCGAGATCGCAATCGTCACTGCGAACTGTTTGTTCAGCCGGCCTTGTATGCCGCTGACGAACGCGATCGGAATAAACACGGACGCCAGGATCAACGCGATGCTGATCACTGGTCCCGAAACTTCTTTCATCGCGAGCAACGTCGCTTCACGCGGGGCCATGCCTTCTTCAATGTGGTGCTCGACCGCTTCGACGACGACGATCGCGTCGTCAACCACGAGACCGATCGCGAGCACGAGACCGAATAACGAAAGCGTGTTAATGGAGAAACCGAGCAGCGGGAAAACTGCAAACGTGCCGATCAGCGATACCGGCACGGCAATCATCGGAATCAGTGTCGCGCGCCAGTTTTGCAAAAACAGAAACACCACCAGCAACACGAGCACGATCGCGATCACGAGTGTCTGGACGATTTCGCGAATGCCTTCCGTGACGGGCAGCGTGGTGTCGAGTGAGATCTTGTAATCGAGGTCGGCGGGGAAACGTTGCTTCAGATCCGCGATCGTTTTCTTCACGCCGTCCGCAACGGCGAGCGCGTTTGAACCAGGCGTTTGAAACACGGCGATGATGCTGCCGGGCTGGCCGTTGAAACGCGTGAACTGCTGATAATTCAAAGCGCCGAGATCGATGCGCGCCACGTCTTTCATCCGCACGACCGAACCGTCGGGATTCGAACGCACCACGACGTCGCCAAACTCTTCCGGCGTTTGCAATCGCCCCTGCGCGCGGACTGTGTAGGTCTTTTCCTTGCCGGTCGGCGCAGGCTCGGCGCCGAGTTGTCCCGAAGGATTCACCGTGCTCTGCTGCTGCACCGCCGTGACGAGATCGGGCACGGTCAAACCGAGCTTCGCGAGCACGTCGGGCTTGACCCAGATGCGCATCGCGTAATCGCTCGCGCCAAACAGCCGCACTTCGCCGACGCCCGGCACGCGATAGAGAGCGTCGTTGATGTTGATGTTGGCGTAGTTGGCGAGAAACAGCGAGTCGTAAGTTTTGTTTGGCGAGAAGAGCGAGATCACCAGCATCGGCAGACCCGTCGACTTGCGCATTGTCAAACCAAACTGGCTGACGTCGGTCGGCAGGTTTGGTTGCGCCTGGGCCACGCGGTTCTGCACGTTGACCTGATCGATGTTCGGATCGGTGTCGACGTCGAACGTTACGTTCAGCGCCATCGTGCCGTCGTTCGCGTTCGTGGACGTCATGTAGAGCATGTTGTCCACGCCGTTCATCTGCTGCTCGAGCGGCGTCGCGACGGACTGTTCGATGGTGACTGCGTCCGCGCCGGTGTAGGTCGTCGAGACGATAATCTGCGGCGGGATGATGTCGGGAAACTGCGCGACCGGAAGCGATCTCATCGCGACCAGTCCGCCTAACACTGTGATGATGGCGATCACCATCGCCACGATCGGACGATCGATAAAGATCCGGGAGATCATTTTTACTGCTGCCTTAAAAAGAAACCAAACGCGGATTCACAGCGACGCCGGGCCTGACTTTCTGCGTGCCTTCAACCACGACCCGTTCACCGGCTTTCAAACCGTCGTTGATGATCCAAAACTTGTCGACTTTCTCGCCGACTTTAACCGGGCGAATACTCACTTTGTTGTCATCGCCAACGACGGCGACCTGGTAGCTGCCCTGCAACTCCGACACGGCGCGCTGCGGCACCATCAGCGCGTTGTCCTTCGTGCTCGTGACCGCGCGCACGCGGCCAAACTGTCCGGGCCGCAGAATGTTGCCGGGATTCGGAAACACGCCCGCGAGCCGGATTGCGCCCGTCTTCGGATCGACCTGCCGGTCGGCGAAGAGAAAACTTCCCTTCTCCGGATACGTCGAGCCGTCAGCGAGAATCAGATCGAGTTGGAGATTCGCGACGCTCGCGCCGGGCTGCGCGTCGATCAGATTGCGCTTCGTGAACGCGAGATATTCCTGTTCGTTAAGCGTGAAATAGACCTTGATCGGATCGACTGTTGAAACTGTCGTCAACGGCGAGCTGTTGTTGCCGTTCGTGCTGATCAGGTTTCCGACTTGCGCGGTCGCGATACCCGCGATGCCGTCGATCGGCGAAACGATTCGCGTAAAACTCAGATTGAGCTCTGCTGTTTTAACTGCGGCCGTGGCGTTTTCAACCTGGCCTTTCGCCGTGGCCACCGCGGCTTTCGCCGTGCCGACTTGCGCATTCGCCACGCGCAACTGCGAACGCGCGGATTCGACGCCTGCTTTCGCCGCTTCAACCTGCGCGCCGGCAGTTTTGTTTGCCTGAATCGCGTTGTCGTACTCCTGCTGCGTCACCGCTTTTTGCGCGGCGAGCGGCGCGTATTTGTTAACGTCGAGCTGCGCTTTTACCTGGTTCGATTCCGCTGCTGAAAGCTGCGCCTGCGCTTGCGAGACGTTGCTGTTGGCCTGCGTCACCTGTGCTTCGGCTTGAGTGACCTGCGACTGCGCCTGTTGGAATTGACCTTCAAACTGGGCCAACTGACCCTTGGCTTGGTCGAGCGCGGCCTGAAACGGGCGTGGATCGATCTCGAAAAGCAGTTGTCCTTTTCTAACGAGCGTGCCTTCTTTGTAGTCCTGCCGCAGCAGATAGCCGGTGACCTGTGACTTGATCTCGGCGTTGACCATGCCGTCGGTGGTGGCGACCCACTCGCGATAAACCGGAACGTTGTCCTGCTTCACCTGGACCACTTCGACTTCGACCGGTGTGGGAGCGGCTTGCGCTTGTTTGCCTGAACGGCTGATGACAACGATCGCGATCACGGCTAAAGCGACGACGCAAATCGCTAACGATGTCAGGAGCTTTTGTCTGCGAAGAATGTTCTGAGTAGATCTTAGGATTGTCACGAATTTCATTTGAGTGGCGTTTAGAAACACGAAGTGGGTGAACTTGCGCCCGAACCCCTGCCAGTTCCAAGTCCACCCACTTTGAACACAGGCACCGCCCCCCAGCTCGGCCTGTGCTCTCGTTTCGTCTAGTTCATACCCACCTTGTTCGTGGGTGGCTGTTGCAAGAGGCTTGCCAAAGCAGAATCAGAGTGTATTGGACTTGGTCTGACGTTTTTTGCCGCACTACCGTCACTGCGACTGACAACATGTCGCCAGATGACGAGCGATGGTCACGAGTGCTGCGGTTGAGGCCGGCTGATGCCGAGTTTGCGCATGCGATGATTTAGCGTCGTGCGATTCATGCCGAGTCGCGCCGCGGCGCCGCTTGGACCGCCAATCACCCAACGCGTTTCGCTGAGCACGCGCAGAATGTGATCGCGCTCGACTGCCTCGAGCGTCGTCGAACTGTTGGTGACCGTGGTGGAACGCGTCGCACGTTTCAACTCGGTGAGCGGAATCTCGAGCGTCGAGCCGCGCGACAAAATCACGCCGCGCTCTACGAGATTTTGTAGCTCGCGAATGTTGCCGGGCCAGTTGTAACTCACCAAAGCGGCCATCGTCTCTTTCGGCACGCTCTCGATGCGCTTCTTCATCTGCTGTGCGAATCTGTTGGCGAAGAAGTGCACGAGCAGCGGAATGTCTTCCGGCCGGTCGCGCAACGGCGGCACGTTGATCGGAAACACGTTCAGACGATAGTAGAGATCGCTGCGAAACTTTCTTTCCGCGACGAGCTCCGCGAGATCGGTGTTCGTTGCGGCGACGACTCGCACGTCGACGCGTTGCGTGCGCGAACTGCCGAGACGTTCAAACTCCTGCTCCTGAAGCACGCGCAGGAGTTTCGACTGCAACTCCAGCGGAATATCCTCGACTTCATCGAGAAAGATCGTGCCCTGATGCGCGAGCTCGAAACGGCCGATACGCCGATCGATCGCGCCGGTGAACGCGCCGCGCTCGTGACCGAAGAATTCGCTTTCGAGCAGGCCCGTGGGAATCGCGGCGCAGTTGACTTTGACGAGCGTGCGCTCGTGACGCGGACTCAAATTGTGAATCGCGTGTGCGATCAGTTCCTTGCCGGTGCCGGTTTCGCCGTAGATCAGCACGGTGGAATCGGTCGCCGCCACGGTCTCGACGTCCTGCAAGACGCGCTTGAGAACGGGGCTGTTGCCGATGATCTCTTCGAAGTTGTACTCGGTGCGGATCTCTTCTTCGAGATAGAGTTTCTCTTCTTTGAGTTGATTTTTCAGTGCGTCGATCTCGCGAAAGGCGAGTGCGTTCTCAACGGCGATCGCGACCTGCTTGCCGATCTGGTTGAGCAAGTCGGCATCGTCTTCGGTGAAGGCGTGCTCTTTCAAACTGCCGACGCCGAGCGTGCCGAGCGCACGATCGTGCGAGATCAAAGGAACGACTAAGATTGACTTGAAACCCCCGCGTTTCGCGAGCGGGTTCGACGGTTGATTACCGTCGGCTATTACGGGCTCGCGAGTAGTGAATGCGCGACCGCCAGGCGTACCGTCAAGTTCGAGAATTTCGTCGGCGATGAAAACGTTTTCGTCCGTGGGAAAGTCGAGGGCGGTGACACGGAGTTTTTTGATGGCCGCATCGTACAGCGTCAGGCCGGCGGCATCGTGCGGCAGCACGCGCCGCAGACAACTCGATATCGCGGAGAGCAATTCGCGCAGGTTCAAATTAGAGATCAGCGTGTTGTTGATTTCCAAAAGCAGTTGCGAACGATCGCGTTCGCGCGCGAGCTTTTGCTGATGACACTGCGCTTCGACGGCGACCGCGATCTGCGCGGCGACGAGTTTGACGAATTCGATATCGAGATGATCGTAAGCGCCGGCTTTGTCCGTCCAGAAATTGACGACGCCAAGTCGCTGGTGCGCAGTCGTTAGCGGGACGCTGCAAATCGATTTTACCGGCCGCTGGATCAGGCTTTTTGCATACGGAAAACGATGCTCCTGTTCCAGGTCGCGAATGACGACCGCTTCCTGATGCTCCCAAACCCAACCCGAGATTGAGCCTTCCATGGGCACTTCGCCCGGGCTTTGCCACTCCGCCGGCTCGCACGTCTCGAGCAGATGAAAGCGCATCACGTTGTGCTTCGCGTCGTAGAGCATCACGCCGAGATGCGAGAAGTCGACGAGTTTCTGCAAACGGCAAGCGAGATCGTGGAAAAGTCCTGATAGATCCCGATGCGAGGCGATGGCTTTCGAGAGTTCGAGGAGGGTTAGGTATTTTTTAGTTTGTTCGTCTGTGACGTTCGACTGTCCGTCTGTTACAGCGACCGGAGCGGGAGATGTATTCACGTCTTAATTCCTGTTCTATTGCAACTCGAAAGGATACTTGACCAATTGGCGACGAGCAACCGTGATGACGGCGCGCTGGGACCGCAGGCGTCTCGCCTGCAACACACGGCAGCGTCCTGGTCGCGGTTTGCAGGCGAGACGCCTGCGGTCCCGGCGTGTTGATGACGATATACCGTCATTTGGTCGCAAGCTGTCACCTTCTTGCTCGAATTTAACGGGAATTACGCTTGGTTTGTTTCGCTCTGAGGTATCGAAGTCTATGGCAGGGCACTTGCTCTACGGCGGGCGAGGATAGAACTGTGTTACGCATCACCACACGAGTCATCGCCGGCGACGTCGGCCTCTTTGTTGAAGGACGCCTCGCGGGCGCTTGCGTCGGCGAACTGGAAAAGTGCTGGCGCCGCGCCGAAGCCGGCGAAGCACCGGTTCCCACCGTCATCGATCTGACGGACTGCAGCTTCATCGATGACCAAGCCAAACAACTCCTCACGCAAATGCACGAACACGGAATCAAACTCATCGCCAACGGCTTGCTGTCGAAACTCTTCGTTGAAGAGATCGAGCACGCCTGAAGCTCCGCCGCTCAACCACAACTCTGATCGTGTATCATCTGCGGCAAATCTTGCCCGAGGAGGAACCTGTACATGCCGAAGAACCTGCTTTTGTTGCTCGTCTTGTGTACTTCTGTGGTCAGCCTGTCAGCTCAGACGGCGCAAACTCCCGCGCCGGATGATTACAACAGCATTTTCAAGGTCGTGAAGTGGCGCTCGATTGGTCCGTTTCGCGGCGGGCGTTCGAATGCCGGCACCGGCGTCGTTGGCGATCCAAAGACCTATTACATGGGCACGACCGGCGGCGGTGTTTGGAAGACCGAGGACATGGGGATCAGTTGGCACAACGTCTCCGACGGTTACTTCAAGACCGGTTCGGTCGGCGCGATCGCGGTCTCCGAAAGCGATCCGAACGTCGTCTTCGTCGGCATGGGTGAACACGCTGTACGCGGTGTGATGACGCATGACGGCGACGGCGTTTACAAATCAACCGATGCGGGCAAGACGTGGAAACGAGTCGGGCTCGAACTCACGCAGCACATCTCGCGCATCGTCATTCATCCGAAAGATCCGAATATCGTCTGGGTGGCCGCGCAAGGCACGCTCTATAGCCCTTCGCGCGATCGCGGTGTGTTCAAAACCGTCGACGGTGGCGCGACGTGGAAGAAAGTTCTCTTCGTCGACGATAAAACCGGAGCCTCAGAACTTTCGCTTGATGCCAACAACCCGCGCATTCTTTACGCGGCGATGTGGGAACACGGCCGCCTGCCGTGGAAAATAATCAGCGGTGGTCCCGGCAGCGGTCTTTATAAATCCACCGACAGCGGCGAGACGTGGGACAAATTGAAAGACGGCTTGCCGGAAGAGATGGGCAAGATGTCGATCGCGGTGAGCCGTTCGAATCCGGAGAAAGTTTACGCGCTCATCGAGAGTGATTCGGACAAAGAAGCGGGTGGTCTGTTTGTTTCCAATAACGGCGGCAAGAACTGGAGCCGCGTCACGAACGATCACCACCTGGTCCAACGCGCGTGGTACTACATCGAGCTCTTCAGCGATCCGAAAAACGACGATACGGTTTACGTGTTGAGCGCGGAGGCGTTGCGCTCGACCGACGGCGGCAAGACGTGGCAAGAGCTATCGGGCACGCACGGCGATTTCCATGACCTCTGGATCAATCCCAACGATCCAAACAACTTCATCATCTCCAACGACGGCGGCTCCGCGATCACGTTCAACGGCGGCAAGAGTTTTAGCTCGCAGATGAACATGCCGACCGCTCAGTTCTACCGCATCAACGTCGATAATCAGTTTCCGTATCGCATCTACGGCGGGCAACAGGACAACACGTCTGTTTCGATCGCGAGTCGTGAGTTGGGCAACGGCGGAATCGGCGAAGCGAGCTGGACCCCGTCAGCGGGCGGCGAGAGCGCGTTTCTCGCGTTCAATCCTGACGACCCGCGATACGTGATGGGCGACAGTTACCAAGGGACGATTGAGATTCTGGATACGAAGGCGAGCGCGTCGACGTCCGTGATGGCCGCGCCGATTCAGTACCTCGGCATGGACGCGAGGGACATCAAGTATCGTTTTAACTGGAACGCGCCGATCATCTGGAGCAAGCACGAGCCGAACACGTTCTATCATGGCGCGCAGTTGTTGCTGAAGACGAGCGACATGGGCCGCACGTGGAAAGAAGTGTCGCCCGATCTCACGCGCAATGAAAAGGAGAAGCAGGGTAAGGGCGGTGGTCCATACACGAATGAGGCCGTCGGCGCCGAGAACTACGGCACACTGGCTTACATCATGGAGTCGCCGCACGAGAAGGGCGTGATTTATACCGGCAGCGATGACGGGTTCGTTTACGTCACACGCGACGGTGGTGCGAACTGGAAGAACATAACGCCGAAAGGTCTCGCCGAATGCCTGATCAATTCGATCGAGGTCTCGCCGCATGATAAAGCTACGGTCTACATCGCGACCACGCGTTACAAGTTCAACGATCACACGCCCGCTCTCTACAAGAGCACTGATTACGGTAACACCTGGACCAAGATCACGAACGGCTTGCCGGCGAATGCGTTCACGCGCGTCGTGCGCGAGGACGACGTGCGGCGCGATCTGCTGTTTGCCGGCACGGAGCTCGGCGTCTTTATCTCGTGGGACGGCGGAAAGAACTGGTCGCCGTTTCAGTTGAACTTGCCGATCACGCCGATAACCGATCTGCGCGTACACAAAGGCAATCTGATCGCCGCGACATCCGGAAGAGCATTTTGGATTCTCGACAACCTCAGCGTGATCCGGCAGTACAAAGGCACGCCAACTTCGTTTGCGCTTTACCGGCCTGACGATACTTATCTCGTGAACGGCGGCAGCGAACTCGATCGTGTCAATGATGAGTTCACTGGCGCGAGCACGTTCCGCGGCGTGAATCCGGCGAC
>DASXXL010000144.1:0-13664 GCA_036503085.1 Pyrinomonadaceae bacterium
GTCGTCGAAGAGATTCGTTCCGGCAACCACTCAGTCGTCGAGTTGTCGTCGTGAACGATCAGCCGCTCGCCTGAATCGGATCGATTCGCCGGGCGGAGACGCCAAATGGTAACGCCGACAACCGTGTCGGGAGCCACGTTATCGACAGGCACATTCGGCGTCGCTACACGATAGCGTCCGCCCGGCCGGCGCCTGCTCGCCGTGGGCTTGTTCGCGGCCGGAATGATGAAAGCGGTGTCCCAAAGTTTTCGCGTCGCCTCATCCGTCTTTTGGGCCGTGGCCAAAAACGAAGCCGCCACAATGAGGACCAGCAGTAAGAAAAAGCTCGTGAGTGTTCTCATCTCCATTCTCCTTGCATCACAAACGGCGCCCAGTAATAAGGCGACTGCCATTGCGCGGTGCGCAACATCTCGATCTGCGCGGCACGCAAAGCAGCCGCGGGCGTCTTGCCATCGCGTAACATTCCCGCGTAAAGACGCTGCATCAACGAAGCGGTCGCTTTGTCGTTAACGTTCCACAAACTCACAATCACGCGGCGCGCGCCGGCGTACATGAAGCCACGCGTCAGACCTTCGAGCCCTTCACCTTGCACGTCTTTGCCTAAGCCCGTTTCACAGGCGCTCAGCACGATGAGCTCCGCCGGAAGCTTCAGGTTGTAAACGTCGTGCGTGCGCAGAAACCCATCCTGCGGTTTGCCTTCCGCGTCGTAAAGCGAGAGCACGATTGCGGAAAGACCGGCGCGCGTTGTGTCGAGATAACCATGCGTGGCGAAGTGAACGTAGCGATACTTGCTTAGTTCGCCGCCGGTAGCGATTTCGCGGTTGGCGCGAAAGTCGAGCGCTTTGAGGTTCGATCCGTTGCGCGCGACGGCAAGAATCTGATCCGCTTCCGTGCGCGTGAAGGGCAAACGCGAAATCGAGAGTTGCCCGCCTGTGGCCGTTGCAGCCGGAAGATGCTCAAGACTCCGCGTACCGGCTTCGACTGCAGACGTTTCGGCGCGTTTCTTGACTCGCGGATCGTTCGTGGAAAAAACGGGATCGGCGATCACGGCGAGCGTCTTCGGCGCTGGTTCACGATTCGCCAGGTTCTGCCGTTGCACCGCAAACGCCGAAGCCGACGACAAGCTCACAACTTCGTGGTCCAGGATCAGCGGCCGATGACTCGCGAGTGGCAACGCAGCAAACGGAACGTATTGCAAAGCGCCGTCCGCCACGATAACCAGACGTTTATTCTTCAACTCCGCCGCCGCGGGAGCGAGAATCATCCGGCTCAACTCCGTAGCCGCTTGTTGAAACTGAGTATCAGCCTGTGCGATGCGCGCGGTACGTTGCGCCGGCGTTTCGATCGACCTGGAAACGCTGCGCGCAACCAGCGACTCGTACGCTTGCTGCGCAAGCTCCTGGATCTCATCCTGCTTCGGCAGCACATAAGACTTCAGCGAATCTGAAGCAACGAGCCACAAATAACTGCGCTCGCGGCCGAGTGAATATTCGAGCAGCAACGTATCCGGATCGAGTTGTTGCTGAATCTCCTTCAGCCTGAGCGGCTGTGGCTGCGTGAGCGCCGCGTACTGCGGACTGCTTTGACGAATCGCCGCCTCCACCTGCTGGTACTGATCTTCAAGTGCGCTAATCTCACGCTCCAAGGTTACGAGTTCCTCACCGCTGTCCTTGCGTAGCTTGAGTTGCAGCTCACGTTGCGCTTTGGCATTCATGTCGCGCGCGAGCTCGCGTTCCTTCTCTAATAACGCCGCGTCCACACCGCGACGAATGTCGATGCGCGCTTCGTTCAGTTGCTCCAACAAACTGCGCGCTCGGCTGCGTTCACTCGCCTGCAACGCCTCTGCGTCGAAACCACGCGCCGGATCCGCCGCGTGCTGTTGCATCAGCACGTCGATGTAAAACTCAAACGCGTCTTCAACCGTCGCGCGATACGACGCGCGCAGTTGTGAACTGCCGGCATGCGCGCGCACTGTTTCGATGAGCGCGACTGACTCAGCAATTTGTTTGCGCGCTTCAGCCAGGTCGCCGCGTTTCTCTGCCAGGTGGGCCGAGCCTTCCAATGCAGCGGCGGCGCCGCGAGGATCGCCGATGCTGCGAAATTTTGTGAGCGCCTCGTTGAACTCTTCTTGTGCCTTTTCCAGTTGGTCCAACTGAGTGTAGACACGGCCGAGTTTCGCCCGGGCCATCGCTTCGCGGCGGACATTACCGGTTGTGACTTGGATCTGCAGCGCCTGCTGGTTGTAGTCGAGCGCCTTCGCAAACTGGCCACCGGCTGAATATATCTCACCGAGGTCGTCGAGGGTTTCGGCCTCCTGAGCACGATTACCGGTTTCGCGTTGCAGCGTCTGGGCCTGGTTATAAAAGTTCAGGGCCTTATCGTTTTCGTTGAGACGCCGGTAGACGCGGCCGATGTTCAGGAGCGTGTACGCCTCTGAGTTCTTGTTTTCTACCGCGCGAAAGAGCACCAATGACTGCTGCAAATAGTCGAGCGCTTTCTGGTATTCGCCGGCGCTGTCATACGCGATGCCGATGTTGTTTAGCGTGACGGCCTGCTCTTGTTGCTTGTCGACCTCAATGAAAATCGGCAGGGCCTGGTTGTAGAGCTCGAGCGCCTTTTGCGATTCGGCAATGTCGCCGTAGATCTTTCCCATGCTGGCGAGAGCTGATCCTTCAGCGAGGCGCCAGCCGCCCTCGCGAGCTAACTTGAGCGCACGCTCATAGTGGGCCAGCGCCTTGGTGACGTCGCCAAGAATATCGAGCATGCCGGCGGCCCACGTTTCAGTTCCAGCCTGGAGACGTTTGTCTTGCAGTTCTGCCGCGAGGGCGAGTGTCTGATTGAAGTAGTCGAGGGCTTTGCGAAATTCGTTCAACGCAAACCAGCCAGTTCCGAGCGATTGCAACGTCATTGCCGTGCGGTATGTGTCTCCGGCAGCACGGAATAACGGCAACGCTTGTGCGAACTTCTCGATCAGGGCGCGCTTTGCCGCGGCGTTCTGCTGCAGTCGCAACGTTCTTCCTTCGTCAAAGGCTATCAGTGCGGCCGCGTGCCCCTTATCAATTTCAGTAGCTTCGCGTAGCGCAATGAGGTGGATTCGATAACGGCCGGCCGGAGCCTTGGCGTTGTTTGAACGCACCTCGACGCGATAATCACCCGGCTGTTCGGCGACCAGCAGAACAGACTCTGATCCCCATCGATCATTCGGACTATCGCAGTGTGTTAGTTGCTTACCGTCCGGAGCAAACGACGCTGCGGCTACGTCAATACCGTTCTGCGCGATCACTGCATGAAGAAACTGACCGCCGGTGAGCGTTACTCGATATGAGTGAGTTTCGCCGCCTTTGAGTTCCCGCTCTACCTCGGCGAGCCGCGGCAGGTCATTCGGGTTCTGCGCCAAGGTGGGCCAGGCACAAATCAAGACTGCCGCCGATATCTGAATGAGAAGTTGGAGCAGTCTTCTTTTCATTGTGATCGGGGGTGACTCCGCGCAGCCACCCCCGAAGTTGAAAACCTACGCGGAGGCCGCCACCGCATTCAGGACTCCGCCGCCAGCTTGCGCAGTGTACGTCCCGCCATCTCCGTCAACATCGCCAGTGCCGTCATCATCACCATCACCACCACGATGAGGCCCCCAGGTTCCGTGTGCCTTCTTGTCGTCGTCAGAGAAGCAAACGGTTAAGTCCCATTGCGAGCCGGCAAAAACAATGGTGAAAGGCTCGCCATCCCGGATCTGCCTCCCGCCCTGTACCGGCCCGCCTTGTTGCCCGAACAACATGTATACGCCCCCACCCGCTGGTGAGAAGAAACAACCCACCAGGGGGCTCGTGATGCGAACCTTATCATTGTCAAAAACACCATCGATCTGAATCTGTTGGAGCGGAAGGATCCGATCGCCATCGTCCGCCTGGTCGTTGGTTTTGGTTTTGTCAGTGCTCATTTGAGTTCCTCCTCATCAACGCTGGTTGAGTTTCACACAGCCGAAAAATGTCTGTGCGCTGGGCTTACGAACGGCGCGAGAGTCTTCGGTAAGGCTTCGCGGGCGTCGCACTGTGTTCAACTATTAACGCGAGAACTTCTTCGGAAAACCACCAAAATCCGGGCCCGGTCGGAAGCCGTCTGGATACTGTGCTAGAGAGGGAAAGCTAAATCCGGGAAGAGCCCTTCGGTTCTGAATGGCCGGATCATAAGTCGCGCACCGGCGCAGGTCAATCCAGTTTGTAAATCAGTGGTGTTCGAGTTTGACTGGATAAAGCAAAAGCTTGCCGGGTGCTTTCAGCGTCGTCAGAGTGTCGCTCTTGTCGAGGCTCGCTTTGACGGTCGAGTTTGCTTCGACGAACTCGCGAATCGTTTTAGTCTGCACGTCGTCAGTCACGTGACCGCGCGTCTCGTGAGTAACGAGTCCCTTCAGTCCCTCCAGTTGCGGCAGCGGATCTTCGCTAAAGACAAGCCACAGTCGTTCTACTCCCTGCTGGTTGTCAAAGCGCAGCCAGGTTTTGTCAGGAAAGCGAAGTTCTTGACCGGCGCGTACGAATGAATTGTTGTCGTTCGTCGAGGGCGTAGGAAAGAGGACGACGTAATCCGGAGCGAAGCCTGCGCGTGGCGCCTCGTTGATAATGTAGAGATGACCGTCCTGTGGACTGCGAAGGTTCAGCCGAAGCTGGTCCTGCTGCTCAAAGTTCACTTCGCCTGAGAGTGTGTACGGCTGCTGGTATTTTCCATTTCTGAACGGTTGCACCGTGATCCAGTATGTCAGCGTGCGCTCGGGACCAGCAGTCATACTAATTACAGTCGGCGGAACAGCAGACGGCGCTCGCGAGCGGCGCCAGATGTTGACCGCGATAGTCGTCGCAACGAAGAAGGCCAGCACCAGGAATGCGAGGCCCAAAGCACGCCTCTTCTCTGCTCCACGATCACGGTCATCGACAACAGCGGGTCCGCCCTCGAGCTGCTTTCTTAAGTTGCGGAGATCGATCAGCATGTCCTTCGCTGTTTGATAACGATCGTCCGCGTCTTTCGCCATCGCCTTCTTAACGATGCGTTGTAACTCGGGCGGCGTCTGCGCAGCCGCTTTCGCCAGCGGCGGCGGATCGTTCTCGATGATCTGCACGAGCGTGTGACTAACGGTTGGCCCACCGAACGGCATCGCACCCGTTATCATTTCGTAAAGCATCACGCCGGTGCTCCAGATGTCGGTGCGTTCATCGACGGCGTGCGACTGTGCCTGCTCGGGCGACATGTAGTTGATCGTGCCCATCAACATGCCGGGCGCGGTCTTCATCTCCGTCGCTGCTTCGGAATCGGAATTGTGATCCTTCGCGAGCGTTGGTTGCCTCTCGGTCACTTTCGCCAAACCGAAATCAAGCACCTTCACGACGCGATCGCGCCGGCGAATCATCACGTTTTCCGGTTTGATGTCGCGATGAACGATGCGCGCTTCGTGCGCGGCGTCGAGCGCGGCGAGTATCTGAATCGTGATGTCGAGTATTTCTGGCAGCTTCAGGCGTTTGCCGCGCAAGTAGTCGCGCAGAGTTTCGCCGTCAATGAACTCCGTCGCGAGATACGTCAAACCATTCGCTTCACCGAACTCAAAGATCGTGAGGATGTTTGGTTGGTTCAACGACGACGCGACTCTTGCTTCCTGCCGAAAACGCTGCATGCGCCGCTTGTCTGACGAAACGTCGGCCGAGAGAACTTTCAACGCGACGGTGCGATCGAGACGCGAGTCGCGCGCGAGATAAACCTCGCCCATGCCGCCCGCGCCGAGTGGATCGAGAATGAAATAAGAGCCAAACTGCTGGCCTTTATTGAGTGCCGGCGCATATTCTTCAGCAACGCTCAGCAAAGCAGCATTCTGCTCCGCCGCGTGTCCGCCGATGAAGTTCTCCGCACTCGCCTGCTGGTGCGACGCGATCAGTTTCTCGACTTCGGAACGCAGCGAGTCGTCATCGCCGCATTTCTCCGCTACGAACTTGCGGCGCGCGTCGTTATCAAGCGAAATGGCCGATTTGAAAATCTGACTGATCTGTTGCCAGCGTTCGGGAGTCAATTCGCTGTACTCTCGGCGAGTTGTTGATAAAGCCACGCGCGCGCCATGTTCCAGTCGCGTGTGACGGTGTTTTCGGAAACGTGCAATACGCCCGCGATCTCCTCGTTGTTCAAACCGCCGAAGTAGCGCAGCTCGACTACCTGGCTGCGCCGCGAATCCATCTCGGCGAGCGTCTTCAAAGCCTCGTCGAGCCGGAGCAACTCTGAACCGACGCCGTTCGTCACGATAACGGCTTCGTCGAGTGAGACCTGTTGCGCGCCGCCGCCGCGTTTCGCGTACGCGTGCCGGCGCGCGTGATCGATGAGGATGCGGCGCATGATCTGCGCGGAGATGGCGAAGAAGTGCGAACGATTGGCCCAATGAACGTTCTTTTGATCGACGAGCCGGACGTAAGCTTCGTTGATCAAAGCGGTGGTTTGCAGCGTGTGGCCTTTTCGTTCCCGGCTCATGTAGCGGCGCGCGAGCCGGTGCAGCTCGTCGTAGACCAGCGGATACAACTCGTCGAGCGCGGACTGGTTTCCGTCGCTCCATTCAGCGAGCAGTTGCGTGATCTCGTGCTGCTTTGGTGGTCTTCTCAATTAATAATTAAATCAGGTTTGGTACTGCGTGATCTCGCCGGGCTTGCGCAACATCTTGTTCACTTCGCCGACGTGAAGTTCTTCCTCCGCGATCATTCGGCGAGCATATTCCTCAAGCAACACTGACCGATCGCGCACCAGTTCCAAAAGTTGCTTGTAAAGAGCGAGGCCCTCGTTCTCGGCTTCGAGTGATTCGATGAGGATGTCGTTGATGCCGTGCTTGTGCGTCTCGAGCAGCGCGCCGAGCTTCAGTGACGGATGCTCGCCGAAATGCGTGACGAGTTCGCCCGCTTCGTTCGCGTGCGCAAGGCAAACGGTCGCTTCGTTCCGCAACCAACTCACGATCGGAATACGGTTGTGACCGAAAACCATCAGCGAATAATGCGTGTAGCGCACGACGCCCGCGAGTTCGGCTTCCATTATGTGGTTTAGCAGGTTAACCGCCGCTGTCTTGTCAAAATCTTCCGCCATAGTCCTCCTTAAAATCTCAAAGAAAGGCAGCTAAGGCCGCCGTCCATCTTTTCAAACTCCGACATTTCTAATGCGACTGTTTCATAACCCAGCTGCTGCAACTTCTGCTGCAACAGTGGAAAACCCGCAGCTACGAGAACCGAGTCGTTGACGCGCAAACAGTTTGCGGCGTATGCCTCTGCGCTGTCTACGTCTATCAGTTCGTAATCGGAAAGTTGCTCGAGTCTTTTCAGCTCGTCGATTACGAGCAACCGGTTGCCGCCGAGATAAGCGAGTCCGCTCTTTAAGTGCAGGATATTACTCAGGCCGCGTATGTCGATCAAAGTCGAATCGTAGCCGAATGCACTGAGGAAGACACCGAGCTGCGCGGCGCCGTGTTCGTTTGTACGCTGCGAAATGCCGATAAAGAACTCGTTGCCGGCTTCGCAAATGTCGCCGCCGTCGAGGGTGCCGGGCTCGCGGATCTCGAATACGCGCGGGAAGTGGTCCAGCAACACGCCGCGGATCTCTTCGATCTCGCCGAGCCGGCTTAACGCTCCGGGTCGCGTGATGATCGCGCCGCGTTCGGTCAACACCGCCGCGTCTTCAACAAACGTCGAATCCGGGTAGCGTTCGTCTGCCGCGAGCCGCGTCAACGTCAGGCCGCAGTTTTCGAGTGCGCGGCAATACGCGTCGTGTTGTTCAACTGCGAGGTCGTAGTTCGGCTTGCCGAGATCGACACGCGTCAGACCATCGGCGAAGTTCGCAGCAGGAGGCCGAACAATCGCTCGCGTGAACACTCAACGAACCTTCCCCATCATGCGCTTGATTGCCGGCGTGAGCAGCGCGAGTATTCCCGCGGACACGAGCAGACCAACCGCGATGCCGCCGTAGAGTTCCGCCAAGCGCGACGGATTCTTCGAGTCGAAGAAACCCGAGAGATAACCCGCCAGCTTGTTGCCGAACGACGCAGCGAGAAACCAGATTCCCATCATGATGCCGACGAGTTTTACCGGCGCGAGTTTGGTCACCGTGCTCAGGCCGATCGGACTCAGACATAGCTCGCCGCACACCGCAAGAAAGTAAAGCGCCACTAACCACCAAACACTCACCTTGCCTTCCGCCGTGAACAGCGACGCCGGCACCAGCAGCATAAACGCCAAACCGATGAACCCGAGGCCGAGCGCAAACTTCCGCGGACTCGAGGGCTGTCGATCTCCCATTCGAATCCAGAGCCACGAAAACACCGGCGCCAGAATGATCACGAACGTCCCAGTCAACGACTGTAAAAACGGAACCGGAAAACTTATGCCGAAGACTTCGTTGCGCACGAGCCTATCGGCAAACAAATTCAGACTCGCGCCCTTTTGCTCGTACGCGCCCCAAAATAAGATCGTGAACAGAAAGAAGATGAAGACTACGAAGATGCGTTTCCAGTCGTCGCGCGTCAACGGCTGGCGCGCAGCGACGTCGTCTTTCTTGTCCTGCGATGCTTTCTTTAGCTTGTTGCCGACGCCTTTGAGCCGTTCCTGGTGCAGCAGGTAAATGATCAGACCCACGATCATGCCCACGCCCGCCGCGCCAAAGCCCCAGTGCCAACTCGAATTCGGATCCTGGCCCATCGACGAGAGAAAACTCTTGAACGTCTCACCCTTTGCCAGATAGCCGACGACGAAGCCAGCCAACACCGAACCGAGATTAATGCCCATGTAGAAGATCGAGAAGCCGCTATCGCGCCGTGGATCGTTTTCGCGATAGAGACCGCCGACCATCGTGCTGATATTTGGTTTGAGAAGACCCGTGCCGACCGAGATCAGGATCAGTCCGAGATAAAACGTCGTCATCGAACGGAACACGAGCGAGAAGTGTCCGGCCGCGATGATGAGTCCGCCGAGAAACACGGCGAGACGCGCTCCGGTGAGGTAGTCGGCGATGAGTCCGCCGGGCACGGCCGTCAGGTAAACGGACATCGTGTAGGTGCCGTAGATCGATGCGGCATCCTTCACGCTGAACCCGAGTCCGCCCTGAGCGGCGGCGGAAGTCATGTAAAGGATCAGGATCGAACGCATGCCGTAGTAACTGAAACGTTCCCACAGCTCGGTGAAAAAGAGCGTGCCCAGCCCGCGCGGATGTCCCAGCAAGCCGGTGGTATTAGCGACGTTCGCCTCTTCGAGTTCGGTGGTCAGGACGGCTTCGTTGGTCATAAATGGGCCGCAATATAGCCGCAGAGGCGGGAAACTTCAAACCCAATCCCGGCATCTATCCGTGCAATCCGTGTTATGAAAAGCCCTACACTACTATTACTTCTCGCTTTTCTACTTCTCCCCTTAACAGTTCACGCGCAATCAGGGCGCAACCGCAACACCAAACCACCAACCGAAACGAAGTCTGAAAAGAGCGACACGACGACTGATACCGGCGTTAACGAGTCGAAGATCGACCCCAACGGCGAGACTGTCGAAGGCGACGTGATTCGCACTGACACTTCACTCGTGATGGTTCCGGTCTCGGTAATGGATCGTTCGGGCCGTTACGTGCCGCTGCTGAAGCGCGAAAATTTTCGCATCGCGGAAAACGGCGTCGAACAGAAGATCGCTTATTTCGCTACTACCGATTCGCCGTTCACCGTCGTGTTGTTGATCGATACGAGCGGTTCGACGCACTTCAAACTCGACGAGATTCAGGACGCTGCGATCAACTTCGTCAGTAAGCTGAAAGACAACGACAGTGTGATGGTGATGTCGTTTGATGATCGGATCACGGTTGAGTGTAAGGCGACGACTGATCGCGAAGAGATTCGCCGCGCCATCAAACACACGCGCACCGGCGGCGGCACGCGTCTTTATGACGCAGTCGAAAACATTCTCAAGAAACAGCTCAACACGATTTCAGGCCGCAAAGCGGTGGTGCTGTTTACTGACGGTGTGGACACGACCAGCCATCGCGCTACTTACGAAACCACGCTTCGCCTCGCCGAAGAATCTGACGCGCCGATCTACGCGGTTGACTACGACACGTCGGGAACGGGTTCGATCCACGGCGGCGGCGGCATACCGACACCGGGCGGGCGTGGCGGAATCATTTTTGGTTCGCCGTTTCCACTCCCGGGAGGAGGAACGGTGGGCGGTGGCATCGGCGATTACAAACGCGCCGTAAGATATCTGCATGCGATCTCGGAAACAACCGGCGGACGTTTCTATAGCGGCGACTCGTTGTTCGGTATCGGGCAGGCGTTTACGTGGATCGCGGAAGAACTCGGGCGGCAATACAGTTTGGGCTACTACCCGAGCACAGCGGGCAGAGACGGTGAACGGCGACAGATCAAAGTGAAAACGACCGAGCCTGATTTGGTCGTGAAGTCGCGCGATAGTTACATCTATTCGGAGCCGAAGAAGGGCACGAAAGATACGAACTGGTCAACGACGACGCAGCGCTAAAAGTATGCTGATTACCTGGGACCACAGGCGTCTCGCCTGCAAGACTGCGACTAGGTGCGCTCGCTCGTGCTTTGCAGGCGAGACGCCTGCGGTCCCAGGTAAAGCTACTCCGCAGCACAAAAAGGCGTGAAGGACGCGAGGTGACTTTGGAGCGCTTTCGCGCCGGTGATCTCGTAGGGTTGTTGCGGCGCGACGAAGATCTCGATCGAGCGCCGGCGAAACTTCGCACAGAACTCGTTCGCGACTTCGAGCTGTCCTTTGCGTCGCGCTTTGCAGAAGCGACACTGCTTCGCCGCATCTTCTGAAACCACGCCGTTGATGATCAATCTCCGCAACGGCACTTTTAGTTTATCCAACGCCTTCGCGAGATCGATCGTCTCTTCCAAACTCATCCGCTCGGGGATCGCCACGCCAACAAACTCGCACGTCTCCGGATCTGTCAGCAGCGCGAGCACTCGCTTGATGCTTTTCGATAACGCGACCAGTTCTTCCGCGACTTCAGTGGCGCGCACCACGTTCTGATATTTCAACAACAGCTTCATGAACGTTCTGATCCACGAGAGCGCGACTTCCGGTAATTCGAGAAAACGGATCAGATGGCCCGTCGGTGCGGTATCGAGGATGATCGAGTCGTAACGATTTTCGTCTAGCAGCTCGCTGATCGTGCCGAGCGCGGCGATCTCGTCGATGCCGGGCGGAGTTAGTTCGACGAGCTCGCGCATCGCTTCGCGGTCGAACTGAATCTCCATACCCGAGCGACCGGACAGCGACGTAAACAGATCGTCAGTCCAGGAGCGGTAACGTTGCTTGAGCTCTTCAAACCACTTGCCGGGATCGATCTCCATCGCGTCGAGATTCTTGCGGCCCGCGACGCCTTTTTTAAGTGCGCCGATCGGTTCGGCGAAGCTGTCGGACAACGAGTGCGCAGGATCGGTAGAGAAGACGAGTAGCTTGCGTTTCGGATCTGCTTTGGCCGCGCCGAGCGCGTACGAGGCCGCGGCAGGAGTCTTTCCAACACCGCCTTTGCCACCGAAGATCGTTATCTTTTTTATTTCCGCGCCTTCCAAATCGTAGTTCCTATTTTCTCCAACGGGTCTACGCCGCAAACCTCTTCCGCCATCAGCGGCACCTGATGAATGCGAAGCTCCTTGAAAGTCTTCTCAATCTCCCGCAACCACGGCCGCTGTGTCTTCACACGCGCGCGGCAATACACGCACCCCGCATGTTCCTGCTCCACTCGATTCACGATCAAATCCCCCACCGGCACGCCTTGCTTACTCAACAACTGCCAATACCGTTCCTTCTCGCGCACACTCATCGCTTCGGGGATTGCTACAAGCGTGAAGTTCGTCTGCTCCTCGTGGTAGAGCATCTTGCGCACCGCTTCGATCCGCGCCGTCAGATCCTGAAGAAACATATCAACTTCATCCGCCACCACTCTGCGGCGCGCGAAGTGCTCGATCATGTAACGGTGCTTCTCGCCCATGCGATCGAGCGCATGGACCATGCGCGTGAACACTTCCGGCAAACGCAGCAACCTCGACGTATGTCCCGACGGCGCAGTATCGACGACGATATGTGCGTACTTCCCTTCACGATCCAACTCGCTCAACTCAAATAACGACATCACCTCATCGAGGCCCGGCAATGACAGGTTCAGTAGTTCATTGATGTCTTCTTCGTCGAGCAGCGTGCCGCGCTCCGCGATCTCTGCCAACACCTTGCTGTGCGCCGCGCGAAAGCGTTCGAGCGCGAGCGTCGCGTCCATCTCGTACGCGATCAGCTTAGCGCCGTTTTGTTCGGCAACGCGGACCAGACGATTGCCGATCTTCACGCCGAGACTGTCAGACAGCGAATGCGCGGGGTCAGTAGAGAAAAGTAGGATGGATTCGTTTTTTGTGAGGGTCTTGAGAAGAAAGAGGGCGGTGGCGGACGCAGCAGTCGTTTTACCAACCCCGCCTTTCCCGCCAAAAAATAAATATCGCTTCACGGCTTTCTCTGTGCCTCTGTGTCTCTGTGGTTCGTTTGTCACACAAGTCAGTTAACCACAGAGACACAGAGGCACAGAGAAAGCGTCTAACGTTCGCCGAAAGCGCCGGGATCGTCACCACCAACTTCGATCACGAAACTCGACGAATCAGCGGTAGCTCCCTGCGCCGTTGCTTCGTGCAGCAGATCGAGTTGCCGCGCCTTGATCACGCGCAGACGCGCAAACAACTCCGCTTCGCGCGCTTTGAACTCCTCGTCGGAGATCTCCTCCAGCTCATAGCGCATCTGCAACTCGAGCAACTGGTCCTTAATCACAGAGTCGTCGTTGAGCTCCTGGTCGGCCATCTTCTGAACCTGGCCGAGTATGAACTTGAAGCCGTTAACCGGCGCCATCAACAAGTCATCAATCAAAAACATTTGCTCAACTCACGCCTGCAGAACCAATCAACTCGCCACTGCCTCAGTCGCGCCTTCGCCGCGCTCCAGTTTCAAACGAATGTGCACGAAGTTATACGGCGGCCACGGCCCCGTGTACTTAAACGACAACTTCCCTTCGTACTTCGCCGCGATCTCTTTCACTTTCTGATCAAACTCCGCTTCCCGATCGCGCTCGATCAAAAACGCCGCGTTCATGATCATCCGGTCGCCGATCGGCTTGTTCGCACGCGACGCAACTGCCGTGTCGCGCAAATGCGAATAAACCTCACGAATGTACGCATCCGCCTGATCCGTCATCGCGGTCTCGATCAAACGTCCCAACTGCATGCGCGCAAAATACGTCGAACCCGTCGTGCGCGACGTGATCTGTTCTTTCAAATGCCGGATCTCATCGTCTTTGTCTTCGAGCTCGGCCGTGACCTTGTCGCGGTCCCAGTTCACCTTCAGACCAAACTCCACTTTGCCTTCCATCTTCGCCAGCACGTCGCGCAAAGCGTCGTACGTGCCGCGAATCAGTTCGACGATGTCTTCCTCGGTGCGAAACAGCGCGCCAAACGCCATCGGCAACACCGTGAATTCGCGCATCACCGTCTCGTTTACCTGCTCGTGCGCGAACACGTTCTCGCGTGTCGGGTCGTAAACCACGAGCGGCGTGTTGGAAACGACGGCTGCGAGTCCTTTGTGGTGAAAGGTGTAGACGTCGTCACCGCGCGCTCCGATGCCCAT
>DASXXL010000145.1:0-2583 GCA_036503085.1 Pyrinomonadaceae bacterium
TGCGGCGGGAAAAGCGCTCTTCCTCGGCGGCGGCCACGATTTCGCCGTCTGCAATGAGCGTAGCGGCGGAATCTCCGAGTGTTGTTAAGCCGAGGATGTACATCAGGCGCTAAATATACACAAAGGACTCTCAACCACGAACTGCCCTGGGACCGCCCGATTCCTGGGAGCGCAGGCGTCTCGCCTGCACGGCCTCGCTTTCTGGGAGCGCAGGCGTCTCGCCTGCACGGCCTCGATTAGGGCGCTGCCGTGTGGTGCAGGCGAGACGCCTGCGGTCCCAGGTGAAATTAAGGCCCTATTCGAACTGCGGAACGGAGGGCATCAGCGAGTTTCTGCGCGTGGATCTGAGTGCTGTAATGCTCGACAGCGTAGCTCCGGCCCGCATCGCCCATCTCTCGTCTTAGGGAGGCGTCGCCGAGCAGCCGCGAAAGGTGCGCGTACCAGTCTTCCTCGCTGCGCGCGACAAGATGCGTCTGGCCCGGGTCCGCAATTTCCCGGCACACGCCGACCGGACTAAGCACAAACGGAACTCCCACGGCCATGTATTGAATCGCTTTGAAGCACGACTTTCCCACCGACCAATCGTCCTCGATGATCGGATAAATGCCGATGTCGAGCGACTGAAAATCCGCGACTTCCCGGTCCAACTTCCACGACAAGTTCTCGATCTCCACACCCGGAATCTCGATTTTGTCTTCGCCGGCGCCGACCAAACGCAAACGAAACCGGTGCTCGCGCGCAAGCCGTTCGAGCACGGGAAAAATCGTCCGCACGTAAGGAAAAGTCGAGTGCGTGCCGATCCAACCGATCACGGGCACGTCGTTCTGCGCCGATGCAGCGCGCGGCCGAAAAGTGTTCGTATCGACGATCGTCGGAATCACGACAGCAGGTCGTCCTTTACTGCTGACATAAGCCGCGATCTCGCGATTGCCACACGTAACCAGGCGCGACCAGCGAATCAGATCGTTCGTTTTACTGAACCACTTCAACATGCTGCCGAGCCGGCCGTAAGTCGGGCTCTTGTACGAAACGTAAGTCGCGTCGTCGAGATCCAAAACCATCGGACAGTCGTGCAGGTTGATCGACAGCCATTCGATCAACGGTGGTCCAAACATCATCGCTTCACGTTGCACGAACAACAAATCCGCTTTGCGCGCGCGCCACAACTCCCGCACGCGCCGCAGCGACGCGAGTGTCAGCCCGCAAGCGGTGCGCAGCCATTGCGAACGCTGGTAAAGCGATCCGTGCAGACGCGAGTCGATGAAGGGATAGACGGAGAGTTCGATTCCCTGCTGCGCGAGCGGCTCGACGAACTGCACCATCCGAAAGCGCGTGGCGGCCGCCTCGACCGGATATGAGGCCAATCCCAAAACTCTCATAAGGCGTCACCGGCGCGTGACTCAGGCTTTCGGGCCGTGCCGAGCCAGCCCCAGTTGGGAAGCACCTGCGGCTGCGTCAGTCCCGCGCTGGTCAACCACGTCTGGACCTGTGCCCTCGTGTAGCGGTTTTCAATCGGCGCCGAGAAACGGTCCAACTGATCGTTCACGCAGACCCGAAACGGCAGCACGGCGTATTGCTTCATCGGCATGTTGGCCGCAGCCGGACGCAGCGCGGGCACGAGTTGCATCAACCTATAAGGCCACACGAAAAAGACAAACGCCGCCGCCGCGGATGGATAAGCAAACACGTGCACGGCCCAATGCGGCATCTTCGTGGTCAGACCGCGCGCCGAGTTAACGAGATTCAAGAGAAACGATTTGATCGGTCGCCGCTCGGGTTGCCAGTAAAGATAAATCTGCACGTCGCCGCCGGGCTTGAGATAGCGCAACAGGTTTCTGAAAGCAGTTTCCGGTTCCGGCAAGTGGTGCAACACGCCGATCGAGTAGATGAAGTCGAAGCTCTCGAGCGCAAACGGCGGATGATAAAGATCTGCCTGGACCACGTGGACGTTCTTGAGCTCCGC
This sequence comes from Pyrinomonadaceae bacterium, assembly GCA_036503085.1. Classification (GTDB taxonomy): domain Bacteria; phylum Acidobacteriota; class Blastocatellia; order Pyrinomonadales; family Pyrinomonadaceae; genus PSRF01. The sequence goes on from DASXXL010000145.1 coordinate 1,964, forward strand.
CGTGTTCTTCCGCGCTACTTCGACTGCCGGACCGAGATCGATGGCCCAAACTTCGCGCGCGTACTGCCCGGCGTAGTAAGCAAAACGTCCGCTGCCGCAACCCGCGTCCAAGACTTTCTTGCCTTTGAAGAACTCCGGCCCGTGCGGCTGCATATAATCGAGAAACTGCTTTTCCCACTCGGCATACATCTCGTGGAAGCGGCTCCATTCGTAACCAAAACTCAGCGCCGTCTTAGCCTGCTTCGCGTCGAACGCGCTCGTGCTGTTGTTCTCCTGAAAAGCCGCGCGGATCGCCGGCAGTAACATGCGCGGTATGCCGTTCTCAATCGGAAACGAGAGACTACACGAGGTGCAGGTCAGCGTGCCTTCAGTTTCAGTGCCGGAGAGTTGAAGGCTTCCGCCGCAATCCGGGCAACGTAAAGATGATGTTAGTAGGTCGTTCAATTCGTGTTGGACTTTGCTTCAAAGTCACCGAGCCCGCTCTCTTCTCTGTGCAACCTCCGTGTCGTCTGTGTCTCTGTGGTTCACTATTTCTCAGCAAGAACAACCCCAGAGACTCAGAGGACACGGAGGTTGCACAGAGATACCACTTCGCAAGCGACTTCAGGACAAGGCTTTCC
>DASXXL010000146.1:0-3796 GCA_036503085.1 Pyrinomonadaceae bacterium
GCAGAATGATCGTGTCTCCCGGCCGCGCGCGATTGATTGCCGCTTGCAGATCGCCGCTCTTGTCGAGCTGGATGATCGGACCTTTTTGCTGGGCGTGACTGTCGTTCAGTAAACCGCGGCAGCCGAGGACCGCGCCGGTGACGCTCAGCAGTATCGCGGCCAGGACCACGGAGAGTAGCGATGAGTTGCGTGTAAACCTCATCCGAGGACCGCTGCCCCTTCGGGCTCTAGCTCGGGACTGGTGATTTCAACGGGGGAATCTTGTTCGTGGCGCAGCCATGATTCGAGCACGAAGATGTACCAAAACTGGTTCGGCGCCCAGCCTTTTACGGTGGCGGCATTCAGTTGCTTGACGACGGCGCGCGAGTTTATCCAGCCTTGGCGATCGGAGATGGCGTTGTCGAGCAAATTTGTTAACGCGCTGCGCCAACGGCCGACGAGCCAGCGATTGACGGGAATGGTGAAACCACGCTTACGGCCACGCGCCAAACGCTCGCCGATCTTCTCGGCTGCCAGCGCGCGCAGCAACGACTTCAGACGACCGCCATGCAGCCGCGTTTCGTAGGAAAGACCTGCCGCAAACTCCCAAAGATCCTGATCGAGGAAAGGCGAGCGCGCCTCAAGCGAGTGAAACATCGTCGCGCCGTCCACCTTCGTCATGAACTCGCCGACAAACCGGCCCGCGCGATCGTATTCGAGAAACTCCGCGAGCACGTTGCGGCCGGAAACATGTGACCACTCGATCTCTCTTTGCGCGAGCGACACGCCGGACAGTCTGTCGCCGAGCATGCCGAATTGCTTGTACGCCGGCAGACCGTCGTGAGTGCAAGCGACCGCGCCGAGTCCGCCCGTCGAATAGTTCATGAATGAATTGAGGCGCTTGAGCGAGCCGACGCGCGGCAGCTTATCCTGGTTCTTCCGCCAGCCGTTCGCGACGATGCCGGGCAGCGAGCGCGCGAGCTTTTGCGCAAGCAACAGATGCCGATGCTCGGGATAACCGAGGAACACGTCGTCGCCGCCGTCGCCCGTCAACAACACCGTCGCCGAACCGCGCACTGCTTTCGAAACCCGCAACATGCCGAGTGCCGAAGCACAAGCGAAAGGCTCGCCGTAAGCAGCAACGAGCTCGGACAAATCGGGTTCGCTGTTCGAAGTCAGTTCGAGAATCTGGTGACGAATACCCAAACGTTGCGCAGTGTCGACGGCGTCAGCAGTTTCGTCGGTCGGATCGCCGGGCGTGCCGACAGTAAAAGCGGTAACGTCGCCGCCGAGTTTCTTGATGGCCCAACAGATCAGACTTGAGTCGATGCCGCCGCTCAGCAGCGCGCCGACCGGCACGTCCGCGAAGAGACGTTTCTCGACCGCGCTGACGAAGAGCCGTTCGGTTTCTTCGAGCGCTTCTGCGAAAGACGGTTGTTTGCCGTTAGGCGTAGGTGGGCGCCAATAGGTGCGTGTTTGCAGTTTGCCGTTGGACCATTCGACGACGCTCGCAGCGCCGACCTTGTGCACGTTGCGGTAGATCGAGCGCTGATCGGTGACGTAACCCCACTCCAGATACTCGGCGATCGCGAGATCGTCGATCTCGCCGGCGAAACCACCGGCGCGCAAAGCTCGTGCGGTCGAGGCGAAAGCGAGTTGTCCGTTTTGCGCTGAGTAGAGCAGCGGTTTGACGCCCAGTCGATCGCGTACGAGAAAGAGCGTGCGTTTGCGATCGTCCCAGAGAGCAAACGCAAACATGCCACGGATTCGTTCGAGGAGTTTGTCGAGGCCCCACGCGTCGTAACCGTGCAGCAGGACCTCGGTGTCGGTGTGGCTTTTGAAGTTGTAACCTGCGGCCTCGAGTTCGCCACGGAGGTCGCGGAAGTTGTAGATGGCGCCGTTGAAGACGATTCCGACGGCGCCGTCGGGCGACAACATCGGCTGTGCGCCCAACTCGCTGAGATCGTAAACCGCCAGTCGTCGATGGCCGAGAACGGCTGTTGGCCAGGCGTGCAGGCCTTCGCTGTCGGGTCCTCTGCGCGTGAGCGTGGACATCATCCCTCGCCCACGCCCCTGCGCCTCACGATCACCAAATCCCGCTAAACCCGCTATACCGCACATCTTCGATCAAAACCTAGCCGTTCGTATTAACGGCGTCAACTCAAACCATCTGTGGTTCGTGGCTCAGGTGCTCCGCAATGAAATCTTCGTACGCGCGGCGATCCAGTGGCAAATGAACTGCCGTGCCGAGCGCGGAGCTCAGCAACATCGCATTTGCCAACTCCACCGCGTTTCGCCCTTCGTCACCACGACACGTCAACGCCCGCTCGCCGTGCGCCGCCGCCGCGAAGTCTTCATAAAACACACCCAACACGTCGCCCGTGGACGGAAGCTGAAGCGTACGCGTATCGTTCTCGAGTTCACCCATGAGCTGCGTATCGTGCTCGGTCCGCTCGCGAATCGAATCGCGCAACCGCGTGATCTGCACCTTGCCATTCTCAATCGTGACGCGCCCGCGATCGCACGAAATCACCACCCGCGAGATCGCCGGCGCCTCGATCGTGCTGATGTGAATGTAACCGTGCGCGCCATTCGCGTGACGCATGATCGCACTCGCCGTGTCTTCAACCTCGATCTTGTGTAACGACGTATCGCAGCGCGCCGTGACCGTCTCCGGCATGCCGCACAACCATGCGTACCGATCGAGAATGTGCGGCGCCTGGTTCAACAACACACCACCACCTTCACCTTTCCACGTGCCGCGCCATGGGCTGCTGCGATAGTAAGCCTCGGACCGCCACGCCGACTCGATCATCGAGCAGCGATACATCTCGCCGAGTTCACCACTGTCGAGCAACTGCTTGACGTAGAGATACGCCGGCTCGAAACGCTTCTGGTGTACGACCGCGAAGATGCCGCGACTCTGCTCGGCCACCTTCAGCACCTCGTCCGCTTGCGCCACGGTCACTGTCAGCGGTTTCTCGCAGAGCACGTGCAGCCCGGCTTTCAGCGCCTCGATCGCGAGCTCGCCATGCTGCCAGTGCGGCGTAGCGATCACGACCGCGTCGACGTCGTTGCTGCGGATCATCTCTGTCGCACTGTCGAACCACTTGCAGTTGAGATCCGCGGCAACCTGACGGCCACGCTTCGGTTGGATATCGGTAACGGCAGCGAGCTGCAGCAGCGCGTTCGCGCGGATAGCCCGCGCATGCTCCTGGCCCATGATGCCGAGACCGATAATGCCGAAGCGGATCGGTTTGACCTCCGCCTTTGCCACCGGCGCTGTTCTCGCAACTGGCGCTGTCGCCGCAGCCGCGGCCGATTTAGTGGGCGCGGGGACGGGCTCGGCCTTAGTCCTCTTCTTCAAGCCTTGCGGCTGATAACGCGTCTGCACCTTAACGAACGTCGCCGCGACTTCCCGCATGTCAGCATCCGTGCCGAGGAAAATATCGTGCGGCAGGAAGAGCATGTTTGCGACGGCTGCATCCGAAACCGGTGTCGGCATCACGCGCAGATATGTCGGATGCTTCTCCGCGATGAGCTGCAACGCAGGCTGTTGGGCCATGGTCGCTTCGTAGCCGCGATTGATCGGCAGTCCCTCGGCCTGGAGCGCGCGAATGAAGTCGCCGATCGCCAAGCCGTCGCACTGTTCCGCGTCGTAACGCAGCACAAACATGTGAATGCCGTGACGTTCGACACCTGGTCCAATAGCGAGCGGCGTCACACACGAGACTTCCGCAAGATATTCACGCAGACGCGCAAAGTTCTCTGCACGCCGCTGCTGTTCGGCTTCAAACTTTTGCAACCGCATTAGCAG
>DASXXL010000147.1:0-1822 GCA_036503085.1 Pyrinomonadaceae bacterium
AATCCACGACCCGATCCACTGCTGACGAAAAACAAGGGCCTGAACAGATTCGTTTGGAACCTGCGTTACCCGTCGATGGTGGCTGTGCCCAATGTCCGTATTGAAGGCAATTTCGCGGCCCACAAAGCGATTCCCGGCAAATACACGCTCACGCTGAAGACGCCGTCGCAGTCGCTCTCGACGGACGCCGAGATTCTTGCGAATCCGCTTTATCCGACGGACGCGGCGACTTACGCCGAATATGACCGCACGATGTCGGCGATGGAGACAGAGCTGACGTCGATGCATCGTCTCGTTAACAGTCTGTTTGAAAAGCAGAACCAGTTGGAGTCGCTGCTGAAGTCGTTGCCCGCTGATACGTAGTACAGCGCGGTGAAGCAGGACGGCGAGGCGTTGTTGAAGAAGATGAAAGCGTGGGACGAAGATATGGTCCAACGCAAGTCGAAAGCTTACGACGACGTGGAAAACTTCCCGAACAAGTTCACGGCGAATTATCTGTTCATGATCAATGCGACGGAGAGCGACATTCCGCGCGTGAATCAGCCTTCGCTCGATCGAATGATGGAATTGAATGCGCAGTGGGCCACGCTGAAGGCGCGCGCGGACGAGATTCTCAACCGCGACATTCCGGCGCTGAACAAGAAGCTTTTTGAGGTCGGCCTGGGCGCGATCTGGAAGGACAGCTAGTCGCGGGCTGGCGATTAGCTCTTCGATCGTTATTCGAGACCGACGATCATCAACGCGGCATCGTCGCGGAATGTATGGCCACAGAATTCCGCGACGGCGTCAAACACGATCTGCTTGAGTTCTTCCGGCGTACAGTGCCGGTGTTCGCACAGCAGATCGAGCAAACGTTCCTCACCGAATTGTTCGTTGTGCTCGTCCACCGCTTCACTCAAGCCGTCCGTGAACAGCAACAAGCGATCGCCTGCGCGCAGTGATATCTCGCCTTGCGTGTATTCCAGATCCGGAAACGCGCCGAGCACGCTGCCGCCCGCGTCGAGTCGCTCACATTCACCATCGGCATGGGCCAGCAGCGGGGGATTGTGACCCGCGTTTGTAAACGTAAACGTGCGCTTGGGAATGTTTACCACGCCGTAGAACGCCGTGATGAATTTGTGCAGCGGAATGTTTGAGTAGAGCACGCGGTTGAGACGTGTGCTCACTTCCGCCGGCGAGACGTATTGCAACGCCAACGACTGCAAGGCCGCTTGAAAATTCGACATCAACAGCGCCGCCGGCAGTCCCTTTCCGACGACGTCAGCCACGCACAACGCGGCGTGTCCGTCGTCGAGTTCGAATGCGGCAACGTAATCGCCGCCGACGGTCGTTGCCGGTTGCCATTTGATGGCAATGTCAAAACCAGGCAGGGCGAGCGAAGGATTGGTTAGTAAGTTTTCCTGAAGCTCGCGTGCTTCGCGCAACTCGCGTTGAAGCTGTGCTTCCGACTTGCGCCCGTTTGTTAACCGTTGCTGTGCGGCGCGGCGCGCGTGCGCGTGCTTCACTTGCTTGCGCAACGTTTGCAGCAGTCGCTTGTTCTCCCACGGTTTCTGCACGAAGTCGCGCACGCCGCGGCGCATCGCTTCGACCGCGAGATCGACGGTGGCCCACGCGGTCATCACAACGATCGGCAATGACGGATCGAGAGCGTGGATTCGTGAGATCAGATCGATGCCTTCACGGCCGCTCGTCGTGTCGCGCGCATAGTTGAGATCGATCAATACGACGTCATACTGCGCGCGCTCGATCGCTTCCAGCACAGCCGCGGGCGACGAGACGGTCTCCGGCTCGTAGCCGTCGTTTTTCAGCAACAGCCGGAGCG
>DASXXL010000148.1:0-3587 GCA_036503085.1 Pyrinomonadaceae bacterium
TCATCCTCCTGGACGTCCATCGACAGCGTGGCGACCTGCCCCGAAATCTGTAACTTCCAGTGTTTGTACTGATCGGGCGACGTTTGAAACAAAATTTCAGGATTTAACATGATTAACACGACTCAGTTCGAACGTTCGTTCGGATTCTAGGTGACTTGACAGTTCTGCGCAAGGGCGCGTAGGGTTTGGAGTTTCCGAACATCGGAGCCTCAGCGTGGAGGCGAATCTGTTCTGGTGAACGGCGCGGTCTTCAAAACCGTTAGTGAGACCGTGAGAACGGGCTCAGGTAGGTTCGATTCCTACACGCCTCCGCCACGCACGCGCCGCTGAGACTGAGCGTAGCTCCAGTCGTGAGGCGCAGTTTAGCCCCGCGAAACAGCTCTTTACATTAATGAAAGTTCGCAAAAGCTCAGAAAAGGACATCCTCACATGATCAGAGATTGGGTTGAGCTCAATATGACACCCGGCATCGGTCCTCGCGCCGCTGCCAAACTTCTCGAGCGCTTCGGTTCGGCCGAGGCCGTTTACAATGCCACGCGCGCCGAACTCGAACAGTTGCGCCTGGCGCCAGAGGCCGTCGACACCATCATCGGCCGGAATTTGCGCTTCACGGCGGAAGCCGAGATCACCGCCGTCAAGAAACTCGGCGGCGACATACTCTTGTTAGACGACGGTGTTTATCCCTCATCCTTACGTGAGATTTACGACCCGCCTATTGTTCTCTATGTAAAAGGCGCGTGGTCAGAATGTTTGGATCAGCCCTGCATCGGTGTGGTAGGGTCTCGTAGGGCGTCAACCTACGGTCAGAACGCCGCCCTGATGCTCGCACGCGACCTGGCGCAACGCGGAATCACCGTTGTTTCGGGCTTTGCAAGGGGAATCGACGCCGCCGCACACCGCGGCGCGCTCGAAGCGGGCGGCCGCACGGTCGCGGTTTTGGGCACCGGAATCGACGAGGTTTATCCTCGCGATCACAAGAAGTTGGCGGAAGAAATACTGGCCAAGGGCGGCGCGCTCGTCAGCCAGTTCCCACTCGGTACGCCGCCGGTCTCGGAAAACTTTCCGTACCGTAACCGCATCATTAGCGGACTGAGTTTAGGGGTAGTGGTCGTGGAAGCGGCCGAGAATTCGGGTTCTTTGATAACCGCGCGTTTGGCGATGGAGCAGAACCGCGAAGTGTTTGCAGTGCCGGGAAATATCACTTCGCGAAACTCGTTCGGCGCCAACTACCTGATCAAAGGCGCAGGCGCAAAGCTCGTGCAGCAATGGCAGGACATCGCGGCGGAACTGCCGCCGCAGCTCGCTGCGAAGTTGTTGCCGCCGCCTTTTACGGAAGTACGCGCGGAACCGTCGTTGACGGAAAAACTGGCGCTCGTGCCGGAAGGCTTGTCACAAACAGAGACTTCGGTGTTTCGTTTGCTGACTCCCGACAGTCCGGCGCACGTCGATTGGCTGATCGACAAGAGCAAACTTCCGATCACGGAGTTAACGGCGGCGTTGTTGGCCTTGGAGATGCGCGAGCTGGTGCGCGCACTACCCGGCAGATGTTTTGTGAGAAGAATTTAGAGCATTGCCGATTGTCGATTGCCAATTGCCGATTTAAAAGGGCAGCAATCGCATTAGCAAAGTAGCAAATTGGCAATCGGAAATCGGCAATCGGAAATGAAGAGATGGCAAAAAACTTAGTAATAGTTGAGTCGCCTGCAAAGGCGAAAACGATAAATAAGTATCTGGGAAAGGACTATCTGGTTAAGGCCTCGATCGGTCACATCAAAGATCTGCCTTCGAAGGGCTTGGGTGTAGACGTCGAACACAACTTCGAACCGACTTACGAAATCATTCCCGACTCGAAGAAACGCAACAACAAAAAGATCGTCGCGGAGCTGAAGAAAGCCGCGAAAGAAGCGGAAGCGATCTATCTCGCCGCTGACCCTGATCGCGAAGGCGAAGCGATCTGCCAGCATCTCGCGGAAGAGATCGTGCCGAAGCGTCCGGCGAAGCCGACGTTTCGCGTGATGTTCAACGAGATCACAAAGCGCGCGGTCAACGCGGCGTTTGAAGATCCGAAACAGATCGATGAGAACCTCGTCGAAGCACAACAAGCACGACGCGTGCTCGACCGACTTGTCGGTTACAAAGTCTCGCCGTTGTTGTGTCGCACGATCGGCGGTCGCTTGAGCGCCGGACGCGTGCAATCAGTAGCGCTGCGCATGGTCGTCGAGCGCGAACGCGAGATCGAGCAGTTCGTCAAAACTGAATATTGGACCATCGGCGCAAACCTCAGTGCGAAACTCCCGCCCGCCTTCGACGCGCGACTCTTCAAAGTTGGCGAGCAAACAGTCAAGACGAGCGGCTTCGATCAGGAGCTGAAGAAGTCTGAGATCCTGATTCAGGACCAGGCGCAAGCGGATGAGTTCGTCAACGAAGCGCAGCAGCAGTCGTTTGTCGTTAGCGATGTCACCACCAAAGAGCGGAAACGCAATCCGGTGCCGCCGTTCATCACGTCGAAACTTCAGCAGGAAGCCTCGCGCAAACTGGGCTTTGCGGTGAAGAAGACGATGATGGTGGCGCAGAAGCTTTACGAAGGCGTCGAACTCGGCGATGAAGGCGCAGTCGGTCTGATCACCTACATGCGTACCGACTCTACGCGCGTCTCAGACGCGGCGCTCGGTGAAGTCCGCGATTTCGTCGGCCGGCAATACGGCGAAAACTATCTGCCCGAGAAAGCAGTCCACTATCGCTCGAAAAAAGACGCGCAGGACGCGCACGAAGCGATCCGTCCAACGGAAGTCGCACGCACACCGGAATCGCTCGCGCGATTTCTCAAGCCCGACGAACTGAAACTGTATCGCTTGATCTGGCAGCGCTTCGTCGCGTCGCAGATGATGCCCGCGATCTTCGATCAAACTACGATCGACATTCAGGCCGGGCGCTTCGTGTTTCGCGCCACTGGTTCAGTGCAGAAGTTCGACGGCTTCTTAAAGATCTACCAGGAAGGCCGCGACGAAAAGACGACGGAAGACGACGATGAAGCTGAACGCAGTTTGCCCCTCGTCGAAACCGGCAAGTCGTTAAAGCTCAACTCGATCACGCCCGAACAGCATTTCACCGAACCGCCGCCGCGTTATACGGAAGCGACGCTCGTCAAGGCGCTCGAAGAAAAAGGCATTGGCCGCCCATCGACTTACGCCGCGATCATGTCGACGATTCAGGAGCGCGAGTATGTCGAAAAACTTCAAAGCCGTTTTCATCCGACGGCGCTCGGCAAGACCGTCAACGATCTGCTGATCGAAGGCGGCTTCGACGATCTCTTCAACGAGACGTACACCGCGCGGATGGAAGAAGAGCTCGACGAGATCGAAGACGGCAAGCTCGAATGGACCAAGGCACTGCGCGAGTTCTACACCAAGTTTGAAGGCGATCTGAAAGAGTTTCAGCGCTACATTAAGGACATCAATGAGAAAAGCGTGCCGACCGAAGAGGTGTGTTTGAAGTGCAACACGCCGGGCATGGTTCAGAAGTGGGGACGATTTGGTCCGTATCTCAAATGTCTCAACTGCGAAGCGACGCGCGACGCTGAGCCGGCC
>DASXXL010000149.1:0-3399 GCA_036503085.1 Pyrinomonadaceae bacterium
GACTCGGATACTGCTGGAGCAGGTTGTTGTTCGCCGCTTCCGCCGAGATGATCTTGTTGCCGGGCGCGACGAGGTCGGGTTTGATGATGTTGTCGTAATGCTTGAGACCGTAGGTGTCGACTGAATAACTGCGCGTTGGACCACGCGAGCTGTAGCTCGTGACGCCGTCTTCATCGCGCGCGTCAGTGCCGAAGCTGTTGCTGGCGCCGACGGTGATTGCCGACGGTTCGTTGCCGGGGCAGTGAATCCCGCCGTAGACCTTGTTGCCGTTTGCGTCCTTGCCTAAGTTGCCGGCAGCCGCGACAACGACCACACCGGAGTTGACGAGTTTGCGCACCGCGTTGCAGATCGGATCGTCTTCGTAAGAGTTGACGGCCGGAGTGCCGAGACTCATGTTGACGACCTTCACGTTGTAAGTGCCTTTGTTAGTCATCAGCCAATCGAGCGCGGCGAGCACGCCGGAAACGCTGCCGATGCCTTGTGAATTGAGCACGCGGAGATTGACGAGGTTCGCACCCGGCGCGATGCCTTCATAAGCGCCGCTCGTGGGCGCGCCATCACCGGCCGCGATCGCGGCGACGTGTGTGCCGTGGCCCCACGGATCGTCCGTGCGGTTCTCGCCCGTGAAATCTTTACTGAATTTGATCTTGCCAGCGGTGGCGAACGACTTGTGGTTCTTGTCGATGCCTGAGTCGAGCACGGCGATCGTCACGCCGGAACCGTCGAGATTGTTTGTGCCGAGCAGTGTCTTCTGCACACGTATTTGCTGCGTGCCGGTCGTCGTAACCAGGTGACCTGAGCTGCGCACCGGCGCGTCGAGTGAAATGTAAGAGACGCTCGGATCGCTGGCGAGAACCTGGACGTCGTTTGCCGTCACGTCGACGATGCGAATGTTCAGGGCTGAGAGCACGTTGACGAGCAGACCACCGACGGTATTCAGCAAGCCACCGAGCAAGCTGGACGTGGTCGGTACTGACTGCACGATCACCTTCACGCGTTGATCGCCCTGACCTGAAAGGATGAGTTCCTGAAGGTCGGGAGAGATCTTGGTGCTGGCCAGGTTTGTCGTGGTCGCACTAGTGGCGGCGTGGACCTTCGTGTTCGTGGAGACGGTCAGTGCCGAGCAAAGTGACAACAGCACTGCGAGTGTCACAAGACGTTTCAAGACTTGGGGGCGAGACATTCAGTTTCTCCAGGGGGCGTCGCAAAAATAGTTAAAGCTAACCGCGCTCAAAAAACGCGAGCGCCGCCCTAGTGCTAGCCTCGTGCCACGTGTGGCGTTTGGCCCAATGTGTCGATTCTGTGCGGGAAAGTAGCTGAATTCGGGAGTTGGCGAGTGAGTTTGCGAGTCGTCGATGGTCGTTCAGAGTGACGGCTGATCGGGTCATAGTGAGAGACTTCGGTCTGCGAAGTGAGCCAGGGTTGTTTGTTAGAAAAGAGTCGCGGGCAGGGTTTTATATACGTGATGAGAGTAAAAGTAGTCTGCTGTGTGTGGTTGGTTCTGTTGGCACAGAGCGTTGCGTCTGCGGCCGTGAATGTGCGGCTGGTGACGGACGAGGCGGACGCGGTGCTCGCGATACTCGCCAAACGAAAAGCGAACCAGCCGATTGCCGACGCGGATTGGCAACGCGTGTTTCAGAGCGAGGGTTACGTGCGGCTCAAGAAGCGCGAGACGTCGATGAAGCGTTCGTTTGAAGACGCGGACTTTAAGGCGTTAGTGCTATCGGATCAGCTACTCGCACGCGCTGCCGCTCTCGAAGAGACACTCGCGCGCTGGAAACAGGCCGACACGTCGCACGCGGCGAACCTCGCGTTGGCTTACTTGCCACGAGACGCAAACATCCGCGCGAAGATCTATCCCGTCATCAAGCCGCGCGAAAACAGTTTCGTGTTTGACGTCGATAATGACCCGGCGATCTTTCTCTATCTTGATCCGGCTGTGAGTCGTGAGAAGTTTGAGAACACGCTCGCGCACGAGCTTCATCATATCGGCTACGGCTCTACTTGCCCGCGCAAAGACGTCGCGAGCGCGATCCAAAAGCTGCCGCAGAACACGCAGACTTTATTGAACTGGATCAGCGGCTTCGGGGAAGGCTTTGCGATGCTCGCGGCCGCGGGTGGTCCAAACGTTCATCCGCACGCCGTCAGCAGTGCTGAAGATCGCGCGCGTTGGGACAAAGACGTCGCTAACTTCAACGACGACCTGAAGAAGGTCGACGCATTCTTCAACGAGATCCTGGCAGGAAAGTTAACTGAGGATCAGGTGCGCGAAAAGGGCTTCTCATTTTTCGGTGTGCAAGGACCATGGTACACGGTCGGCTGGCGCATGGCGGTGCTGATCGAGAAGACTTACGGCCGCGCGAAGTTGATCGAGTGCATGTGCGACCAGCGCCGGTTGCTGAGGACCTACAATCGAGCCGCCGCGAAATACAATCGTCGCACCCGCAAACCCCTCGCCTTGTGGTCAACCGCCGTTTTAAACGCCATTCGCGTGAAGCGGTAACCGTCGATGCGCTACTGCCGTGGCTTGTGGGCGCGCGCTCCCTCGTCGGCGTTCTTCATCTCCGCTCGGCATGCTGAGCGACATTAGAGAAAGGAAAGTATGGAACTCCCACTAGGCAAAATCTCGCTCTTTCCTTACGACTTCGCGCCAGCTAATTGGTTGTTCTGCGACGGCAGCGTGTTTCGATCAGCGAAAACGACGCGCTTTTCGATGCGACGGCCAACCGCTCGCAAAATCGCAATACATGTTGCTCAACACGTACATGGGCACGCGCCGCGGAGCGGCGAATCAGGGGCAGCGCGAGCCGCGGAGCGGCGTAAAGAGGGTAGCCAGGGGCAAGCACTGAGCGCAGCGAAGTGCGCAGCCCCTGGATCCTCTCGCGAAACAAAATAGCCCTGAAAAGGGCGCCAGACCATGCGCCATACGAACGATGAGAACCATCGTGACAGGACACATCGCTATCGCCCTTTTCAGGGCTGAGTTCGTTATTGAAAAGATCCAGGGGCAGCGCGCTTCGCTACGCTCAGTGCTTGCCCCTGGCTAACTTCTAATCGCGCCTTCGGCGCTTTCAGACCACTTAGAGCTTAACAACCGAGCATCCATGTGGATAACCTAACGTCTTCAGGTTCTCGGTGATCTCGTCCAGGACGGTGGCGTCTTCAATAGTCGGCGGGATGCGGTAGTCAACGCCGTCAGCGATCTTCTTGATCGTGCCGCGAACGATCTTGCCCGAGCGCGTCTTCGGCAGACGGCTCACGACCGTTGCGATTTTGAAGCAGGCGATTGGTCCAATCTTCTTGCGGACGAGTTGAATCAGTTCGACGACGATTTCCGATTCGGTTCGTTCGATGCCGGCTTTGAGCACGACGAGCCCGAGCGGCACCTCGCCTTTCAAG
>DASXXL010000150.1:0-5007 GCA_036503085.1 Pyrinomonadaceae bacterium
GAGCGTGGTGAAATCACGGCGGCGCTGACCGGTCGTCTGGCCGAATCGCTCGGCGGCATTCGCATCGTTAAAGCTTACACCGCTGAACGGCGCGAAGCTTTGACGTTTGCGCGCGGCGCTCACAAGTTGTTTCGTAACATCGCGAAGTCGATGACCGGTGTCTCGGCTACGAGCGCGTTTTCGTCACTCATCGTGGGCGCGATCGGCGTTGTGCTGATTCTGGTTGGCGGACGTTCGGTGGTAAACGGGCAGATGACGATCGGCGATCTGTTCATGTACGTCCTGTTTACCGGATTGATGGCGATGCCGCTGATTCAGTTTGCAGCGATCGGAACGCAGATCACTGAGGCGTTTGCCGGACTCGATCGCATTCACGAAGTCATGGAGATGACGACCGAAGACGAGGATGATGCGACGCGCGCGCCTTTGCCGGAAGTTGAAGGCGAGATTGAATTTCAGAACGTGTGGTTCGAGTACAACGCCGGTGTGCCGGTCCTGAAGAACGTCTCTTTCAAAGCGCCCGCGGGATCGACAACAGCACTCGTCGGCTCCAGCGGCTCCGGCAAGAGCACTCTGATAAGTCTCGCCATGAACTTCTACCAGCCGCTTTCGGGCACAATTAAAATCGACGGGAAGAATCTGCACACGCTGCGTCTGCGTGACTATCGTTCCTATCTCGGCGTAGTCATGCAGGACAATTTCCTGTTTGACGGAACCATCGCGGAAAACATCGCCTTCGCGAATCCGCACGCGACGCTTGAAGAGATTAAGGCGGTGAGTCGCATCGCACACTGCGATGAGTTCATTCAAGGCTTCGAGCAGAAATACGACACGATTGTCGGCGAGCGTGGCGTAAAGCTCTCCGGCGGACAACGGCAGCGCGTAGCGATTGCACGCGCGATCCTCGCGAATCCCAAGCTGTTGATTCTTGACGAAGCAACATCGAGTCTGGACAGTGAGAGTGAAGCGCTGATTCAGGACGGGCTGCGCTCGTTGCGTCGCGGGCGCACCACTTTCGTCATTGCGCACCGCCTCTCGACGATCCAAAGCGCCGATCAGATATTGGTGTTGGAAGGCGGCGAGATCGTCGAACGCGGAACGCACCAGCAACTACTCGCCGTTGGCGGCCGATACAAGCAACTCTACGACAAGCAATACAAATTCGAGCGCGATCAATTCATCAACCCCGGCGAGGACTTCACCCCCGACCTACCGGTCGTCCGCCGCAGCCCGGTGCGGATTTCAAATATCTAACGCGGCTAAGCCGCACTCCACTGGCTTTCCCTTAAAAGTCGGTTGCGAACTGATTTCTCTGTGCCTCTGTGTCTCTGTGGTTCGTTTTCGCCAGGAAATTATTAACCACAGAGATACAGAGGCACAGAGAAGAGTGCGTTCGTTGAGTTTTGGGGCAAAGCTCTCCCGCTGGAGAGAAGGAAAATACGATGAACGCGAATACGATTTTTCAAAAACCGAACAAGGAAAGTTTTATCGAAGAGGCGCAGTGATCCAACTACCGATTTATCTTGACGCGAAGGTTCAAGCGCAAGTCGAGAGGGTTGCTCGTAAAAATGGCAAAGAAGTGAGTGAGTTAATCAATCAAGTTGTCCAAAAAGAAATGGAGTTGATTGAAAAGCTAACGCGCTAAATCCCAAGCACGAGTACTGATACTGAATGCTTCGGCAAGATGATGGTGAAGGTGCGTCCGGTTGGAAGCGTTCGCCTTTGAATAGAGACTGCGTTGGGGTGGAAGAAGTCGTTGCTGTAGTAGAGTGTGGGGGCGGTGATGGTTTTGACTTCGGCGCGTGCGGCGGGGATTGCGCCTTGAATGGTGATCGTTGTGACTAAGGCGCTAGTCGAACTCGTGTTTACGGCTTTGATGACGAGCGTTTTGCCGTCGGCGGTGCGAGTGGCGATGGCGTCGAGGTAAGGGATGTTCGCGCGGTCGCGAGATGTAAGAGCGGCTTCGCGAGACGTAGTGGCGCCGTTGCGAGACGTAGTAGCGCTTCCGTTAGAGATAGTGAAGGTTGGACTGGCGACTGTAGTGGCGAGGCGTTGGTCGACGCGATGTTCGGCGTAGAGCTGATTCACGAGGTAAATGGGCGAGAAGAAAACGCTCTGCCGCCCACTCTGGATGATCCCACCGGGCCAGCCGTTAACGAGATCGGAGACCGCGCTCATCTCGACGATCTCGCCCGATCGCTCGAACACGTTCATCAGCCGCGCGCCATACAGCGCCGACTCCATCGAATACTGCTCCTCAGTCGGCAGATCCAGGCCCCACTCATTTATCGCCAGCTTAATCCGTCCGGCCAACCCAAGCTCACTTAACAACCGTTTGACCTGCGCGTAGAAGTGCTCGATCGCCAACGGGTGGGCCATCAGGTTCAACCGGTCACCACGCATCTCACGCCGGCCGTAATAGTGATGAATCGCGAGATAATCGATGTTGCGCCCGACTTCGCGCAACACAGTCCGGTTCCAATTCAGGTCTTTGTCGTTGTCGTCGCGCCCGACCGCGATCAGCTTGATCGACGGATCGACAGCACGCATCGCCTGAGCATAGCGGTTGTAGTTACGCGCGTACGTTTCGGCATCCGAGTGGCCGCGCACCCAGTCGCCCCAGATCTCATTCCCAACCTCCCAATACTTCACCGCGAACGGCGCAGGGTGACCGTTAGCCGCACGCATCGCGCCGTACTTCGAAGTCGCAGGTCCGTTGCAGTACTCAACCCACGCAGCCGCCTCCTCAACCGTTGCGCCGCGGCCCTCGACATTGACCGTAATCGAAGGCTCAGCGCCGACCGCGCGCGCAAACATCACGAACTCATCAGTGCCAAAGTCGCTCGGCTCCGGTTCGTTTTTCCACGAGAGATTCGTCCACGTAACACGCTCGTCGCGTGGTCCAATACCCCACATCCAGTGATAGTCCTGGGCCACGTTGCCACCGGGCCAACGAATGAAAGCGGGCTTTAGTAGTTTGACGCGATCGAACACGTCGCGACGCACGCCGCCAGGCGCGGCGTCAGCCGGCATCAAGGAAACTTGATCGAGCCAAACTGTTCCTCGTCCCGCAAAAAAGATCAGGAAGCGCGCGAGCGGATCGCTGTGATTGGGTTTCAGCGAGAACTCATACTTGCGCCAATCACCGCGGACGATCGGTTCAACATTAGCACTGTCGTAGACCTGATGCTCGTCCGAGTCTGATTCCAGCGAGACACTGATGCGGTCTTCGTAATTACTGGTCTTCAACCAAAAGTAGCCGCGATATTCCAGACCAGACTTAATCGGAACACGTGGTTGGTAGATCCCATGACGTTCAATCACGCCGTCGCCGGCCTCGACGCGCAGCGAATGTTCGTTCGCTTCGCCCTCGATTTTGATCTTTCGCTGCGGCGGATAAGCGAACTCAGTGTCCCAATGAAAGCTGAGTGCGTAGTCGTCGTTGCGATCGTCGGGATAACGCTCCCAATTGCGTGAGAGTCCGATGGCATTAGGTGGCTCTTCAAAACTGCGGTTGCGAATCAGCTCCGCTTGCAGCCCGCTCTTGATGCCCTCGAACATGAACTCAAGAAACTGTCCGTAGAGCAGGGGACTGATGTTGTTTTCAACCTTGCGCGCGTCGATCGATATCGACGCCCGCTGAACCTGTTGTGCTGTTGTGAAGTGAGGCTGCGCGGAAACGAACGCCAGCAGGCACACAAGGACCACGAGATCTCGTAAAGTTTTTTGTGTCCTCGTGTGCAACGTTTAGTTCGCTGCTGCCTGTTTCGCTTTCACCTTGCCGGTCATCCGTTTGATGAACTCGACCTCCTCCGGCAGGTAAGGCGTGCCGTCGTTGCGAAAGATTTCATGAAACCAAACTGACGGTTCGCGATCGACATACGGATGCTGCCATGAATCCCACGGCAAATTAGTTTGCGTCTTGCCCTGCACGAACCCCCAATTGATCATGCCGACGTGGTGGACCTTGCCGACCAGCAGACTACCGAAGAAGTAACTGCCGTTGCCGCGCGCCATGTACTCGGTGCAGATCAGCGGACGGTTGTAGCGCGTGAGCCAGTTGATGCGCCGCTCCAACTCTGTCGGCGCGTCGTAGTTATGAAACGTGACGACGTCCGAGAGTTCGATCTGCAAACGATCCATCGCGGTCATCTTTTCGGGCGTGGACCAGTCGCCCTTCCACACACCGGAAGTCAACGGTTGTTCTGGTTGCGCTGCACGCGCCCATGCGAAGGCTTGAGGCAAAAGACGCAACGCGAGCTCGACCTTGTTCTTCGGTTCGAGCTCGTTGTAACTGCCGGGATTCTCGTTATCGGGTTCGTTCCAGATGTCCCACGCGAGCACACGGTTGTCGTGCGCGAGCGCGCCGACAACGCCTTTCACATACGCTTCCAGACGCGGGTACTGTGAAGCATCTTGCAGCGCCGCTCGACCGGGACTCTGCACCCAACCGGAGTTGTGTACGCCGGGACGAGGCGCGCGTTGCTTGCCGAGTTTGGGATCCGGATCCCAAACCGAATCGAAGAGCACGAACACGGGCCGGATCTTGTGCTTTGCGGCGATGGTCAGAAACTGATCGAGACGGCGCTTGAAACCTTCAGGATCTTGCCAGAGCAAGTCGTGCAAAAACACGCGCATCGTATTCATGCCGAGACCTTCGGCCCAACCGAGTTCCAGATCGATCCGTTTCGGATCGAACGAGTCTGCCTGCCACATCTCGAGTTGATTGATCGCGCTGGCGGGGTTGTAGTTGCTGCCGATGAGCCACGGCTGTTTCGCATACCAATCGCGCGCCTTCTGCTCTGACCTGCGATCAGTTTGTGCGGCGAGCGCGGTGATGGCGAGCAGCAGCCAAACGGCGATTAGCTGGACCACCGATAACACGGAACGAAGATCGGGTTTTACAATCCGTCTAATCCGTGGCTCAGAACCTGACATTAGCGAGTCGTCGTGCAATCTCTCGTGGTTCATTTTGGGCTTTCTGTTTTTCGCTTAAAGTTTTGAAGA
>DASXXL010000151.1:0-1534 GCA_036503085.1 Pyrinomonadaceae bacterium
ACTCAACTTCCCCGTCATCGCCGACCCCGATCACAAA
The DNA here is from genome assembly GCA_036503085.1 of Pyrinomonadaceae bacterium. Classification (GTDB taxonomy): domain Bacteria; phylum Acidobacteriota; class Blastocatellia; order Pyrinomonadales; family Pyrinomonadaceae; genus PSRF01. Next base: position 38 of record DASXXL010000151.1, read on the forward strand.
ATCGCCGAACTCTACGACATGATCCATCCGGAGGCGAGCGAGACAGCCACTGTACGATCCGTGTTCGTCATTGGCCCAGACAAGAAGGTGAAGCTGTCGATCACGTATCCGGCGAGCACCGGGCGCAACTTCGATGAGATTCTGCGCGTGATCGATTCGTTGCAGTTGACGTCGAAGTACAGCGTGGCGACGCCGGTGAACTGGAAAGATGGCGACGACGTGATCATCGTGCCGTCGATTTCCGATGAAGCGGCGAAGGAGAAATTCCCGGCTGGCTGGCGCGCGCCGAAGCCTTACCTGCGCATCACGCCACAACCGAACAAGCAACAGACATCGAGCAGCGACACGGCCGCGAAGAGCGCGTCGTAGCACGAGCGCGTGTAAAACCATCCACAGATTACACAGATTTTCTTTTTCTAATCTGTGTAATCTGTGTTTGCCTTTTAGCGAAGAAGTGGACCTTCTTCGTGTCGAGTTGGATCCAAACTGTGCTCTCGACCTCGGCGCGAAAGTCTGCCGCCGCCCGCGCGATTAGCTTCTGTCCACCCAGCGATAGAAACACGAACGTTTCATTCCCCATTAGCTCTGTCACGTAAACACGCGCCGGGATCGCGTTGTCCTGTGGTTGTGTGAACACGTGGACGTGTTCGGGGCGAATGCCGAGGGACACCTCCCCGTCAGGTTTGTCGACCGCGATCTTGATCGCGTCGCTCACAAACACACCCCGATCGATCCTGCCGTCGATGAAGTTCATGCTCGGGCTGCCGACAAACTCCGCCACGAAACGATTCGCCGGGTGGTTGTAGATATTGAGCGGCGTGTCGAACTGCTGCACGCGTCCTTTCTTCATCACCGCGACGCGCGAAGCGAGCGTCATCGCTTCCGCTTGATCGTGTGTGACGTAAATCGTGGTGGTGCCGAGTTCGTGCTGAAGTCGTTTGAGTTCGCCGCGCATCTGCACACGCAAACGCGCGTCGAGATTCGAGAGCGGTTCGTCCATCAGGTACGCACGCGGCTCGCGCACGATCGCGCGGGCGAGCGCGACGCGCTGCCGCTCTCCACCCGATAATTGTCTTGGCTTACGTTCGAGCAGCGCCTCGATCTCCAGCATTTTTGCGACGCGCGCAACTCGATTCTGACGTTCATTTTTCGCCAGCTTTCGCACGCGCAACGGGTACGCGATGTTCTCCGCGATCGTCATGTGTGGATACAGTGCGTAACTCTGAAACACCATCGCCAGATCGCGCTGTTGCGTCGGCACGTCGTTGATGCGTTCGTCGCCGATGAAGATGTCGCCGCTCGTTACGCTCTCCAGTCCCGCAAGCATCCGCAAGCTGGTGGTCTTCCCGCAACCAGACGGCCCAAGCAACACGACAAACTCGCCGTCGTCGATCTCGAGCGAAAGATCGTCGACGACTCTTACGTCGCCAAAGTTTTTAGTTACCTTTAGAAACTTGATTGACATTCAACCTTTGACGGCGCCAAGCGATAATCCCC
>DASXXL010000152.1:0-6206 GCA_036503085.1 Pyrinomonadaceae bacterium
TTGGGCACGTTGAGCGGTTCGCCGGTAAGTGCGCGCTGCACCTGACGGCCGAGCCAAACAACGAACACGAGAATCGTGCCCGCGAGTAGTAACTTCGCAAAACCATTCACGCCGCCGCGGAGCACTGCCGGCACACGCGCCATTGCTTCCGGATCGCGCGCGATGAATTCAACGAACGGATAGTTGAACGCAAACAGCAGCAGCAAGCGATCGAGCGCATTGTCGATGCGCGCGAGATCGCCGTTCTTCTTTTTGTAAAGCACCATGAAGCCGTAGTGCTGTTTCACGAGATGGTAATAAGCCCATAGCGCGGCCACAAAAAAGAAGACGAAACCCGCGCCCGCGAGCACCGCGATTGGTCCAATCGCGAAGAACACGAGCGACCCCCAGAGCAAACGCGCGCGACTCTGCCGTTCAGCGCGATCGAAGTAAGTTCGAGAGAAGGTGCCGAAAACGTGCGGCGCGTCGATCAGAATGGCCCACAGCGCGATCATCGGCAGCAGCGGCACGATGCCGTTCACGTAAAGGACCAGCAGCAGGTAACTCGAGACGACCGAACCGATAAACCACACGAGATCGTCGCGCGCGCCGATGATCCAGCGCAATGAGATCGCATTTGCTACGGATGTGGTGATGGTTTCGGCGTTGGCAGCCATGACAAAGCTTGGTCTCAGGCCGCCGGGCATTCTATCATCGGTCGCCGGAATGTTCAGAGCAGCCGAATAACTATGGACAAACACATGTTTCAAGCGCATCCGTGGCACGGTGTGAGTCCCGGATCGGAAACTCCGGAACTCATCAACGCCTACATTGAGATCGTGCCGACCGATGCAGTGAAATACGAGCTCGACAAAACGTCGGGCCATTTGCGTGTCGATCGCCCGCAGCGCTTTTCGTCGTTTTGCCCGACGCTCTACGGTTTTATTCCGCGCACGTTTTGCGGCAGCGAAGTGGCCGAGCTCACTCAACAACGCACCGGTTTGTCCGGCATCGAAGGCGACAAGGATCCAATGGACATCTGCGTGCTTTCGGAGAAGACGTTCGCACACGGCAGCTTCTTTTTGCGCGCGCGGCCGATTGGCGGATTGCGCATGATCGACGGCCGGCAGGCGGACGACAAGATCGTCGCTGTGCTTGTAGACGATCTGGCGTACGGGCGCATCCGTAACATCGATGAAGTGCCGACGGGTTTAGTCGATCGTCTGAAGCACTACTTTTTAAGTTACAAACAACTTCCGGGCGACGAGCCGAAGAAGGTCGAGATCACGCACGTTTACGATCGTGCTGAAGCTTTGGACGCGATTGCGCGCAGCTTGCGCGACTATCAGACGGAGTTCGGTGAGGAATAACAGATGCACCAGACAACCCACTTTTTCAATTTGGGTTACGGCTGGCTATGCAAACACTGTAGTGCGGCAAATGCTGAACGGAAACAGCAGGATAGGCATAACCACGTCGTACACCACCAACAACCATTGGCGCTCGCCAAGTGGATAGACGAATCCCGCAGCGGGTTGACCTGTCCGCGCTGCGGGATCGAAGAACACCTAATCAGATCATCTTGATTCCATCAAACGCACCGGCACTGCCATGCGCCGGCCGTTGCGCCAGATTTGCACTTGCACTACCTCGCCGATCTGATGTTTGTCGAGGACGCGGAACAGGTCGTCTGAATTAGTGACCTTGTCGTTGTCGATACCGACGATAATGTCGCCCAGTTCGTAATCGCCCATCTCCGTCGCCTGCATGCCGCGCAATCCCGCCGACGCCGCGCCACTGCCGCGGGCGACCTGAACAATCAACACGCCGTCAGAGACCGGCATATCAACCTGGTTGCGAAACGCAGCAACGTCGCGCGTGCTGATGCCGAGCTTCGGACGTCGCACCGAACCGTAGTGTAAAATCTGCGGCACTACTCGCTTTGCAATCCCGACCGGAACAGCAAAACCAACGCCCGCCGAACTGCCCGACGGTGAAAGAATCTGCGAGTTGATGCCGATCATGCGGCCGTGCGAATCGAGCAGTGGTCCACCGGAGTTACCGGGATTGATCGAAGCGTCAGTTTGAATCGCGCCTTCGATGAGACGATTGTTACGCGCGCGGATTGGCCGTTGCAGTCCGCTGATCACGCCGGTAGTGAGCGTGCGGTCCAGACCAAACGGATTACCGATAGCTAAAACTTTCTGTCCGACGACCAGCTTTTCGGAGTCGCCGAGCGGAATCACCGTCAGCGGTCCGGCTGGTTTTTCCTTCAAACGAATGACCGCGAGATCCGTATCGGGGTCGCCGCCCACGACTTCCGCCGGATAGTCTTTCTTTCCACCCATGCTCACTGAGAGTTGCTGCGCGCCTTCGATCACGTGGTAGTTGGTCAGGATGTTGCCGTCCTGGTCCAGGATTGAACCCGAGCCGGAGCCTTCCTGTTGTTCGACGTAGCCGAAGAAGTCGCGTGCGTAAGAAGTCGAATGAATGAAGACAACGCCGGGGCTCAGCGTGCGATAGACTTCGATGTTGTTCTGTTCGTTAGTCGCGGTCGACGGGTCGGTGATGCCCGGCGGCGGCGCTTCGGAGAAGGCTGCTTGGGAAGTCTGCAGCCGTCCGTTGAGCCGATCGATCAGCGTGACGATTCCCGCGGCGAACAACCCTGAGATAACAGCAATCAATAAAACCTGGCGTGTGGAAAGTCTGTACATAAAACTTCTTCTTTCTCTAGACTTTGAAAGTTCCCTTTTCTCGCGCTGCCGGCATGGCGCTAGGATGCCTTTCAACCGGACGCCCGTTGTGTGTTGCCGTGTTGAACTGTGCTTAATTAAACAGCGAAATGAGCGCGTTGGGAAGGCTGCCGATATAGTTGAGCACGAGCACGGGTTCCTGCCAGCCGAGGGCCAAACAGGCGGTTGCTGCGTGAATGAGCATCAGGCCGAAGTAGACGCCGAGCGCGACTGTCAAACCGCGTCTGGCGAGCGGCAGATGCTGGCAACGGTAGAGAATCAAGGCGGCGAAGGCGCCGATGGCGAGTTTAAAAGCGAGAAAAGACCATTCGCCGTGCGCGAGCAAACGCGCCATGAGCGCGTTTCCTTCGGTGGCGAGATTCAAGTGCAGCCAAAGAAGCGTGAGTTGGCCGTCGAGCCAGTTAAGAGTGAACAGCAGTAAGCTTTTAGTTAGCGTGCTCACGTGGATCCCCTTGCGCCAAACTTGTTGAACCTCCGGCCTTTTACGTCAGAACCCCCGAGCTAGGCTGCGGGGGTCCATGACGTCACGGGAGGAACGAGTCTCGTTCTATGCTTTATTAAGACGGTGAATAATAACTCGTTTCCGAAAAGAACATGACCGTTTCAATAGCAGAGGCTTTGAAGGAAGCGGCGCAGACGCTGGGCCACGCGGGCGTGGCTGACTCGCGGCGCGAAGCGAGTTCGTTGCTGTCGCATATTACGGGTCGAGACCGCACGTTTCTGATCAGTCATGCGGAAGATCGTGTCGACGATCGTGAGCTACGAGAATTTGCAGCCGCGATCGAAAGGCGCGCGGCGGGCGAACCCGCGCAGTACATCACGGGCGTTCAGGATTTTTACGGGCGTTCGTTTCGCGTTACGCCGGACGTGTTGATTCCGCGGCCGGAGACGGAGTTGTTGGTCGAAGCGGCGCTCGGAGTGATGCAGGCGGAGTCGACAGTTTGTGATGTCGGAACGGGATCGGGATGCATCGCGGTGACGTTGTTATGCGAACGCGTGGACGCACGCGCGGTGGCGATCGATATTTCAGAAGCGGCGCTTGTGGTTGCGGGAGAGAACGCTCGTGCGCTCGGAGTGGTAAACAGGATTTCCTTGCGCGTTTCTGACTGCTTTGCCGCTTTGGATCGCAACACCGATCGGTTTGATCTGATCGTTTCCAACCCGCCCTACGTTTCCGCAAAGGCATTGCCGGGCTTACAGCGTGAAGTCAGGGATCACGAACCGCTCGTCGCTTTATCACCGGGCGGCGACGGTTTGAGTGTGATTCGGCGCCTGCTGACAGAATCGCCCGATTTTCTTCGTGTAAAAGGTCATCTGCTGATGGAGATCGGTTTCGACCAAGGCGAAACCATCCAACAACTCGTCGACGAACGCATATGGACTTTACGAGAGATCTTGCCCGACCTGCAGTCCATACCGCGCATCGTTGTCCTGCAAAAGCGATGAATTTCTGTCACAACCTTGAAACACGCGGTGTTTACGATTCAGAACCGCGGATAAACGAACAACAATTCAACCCCAGACGAATGAAGGAGACCGACGTCATGTTGAGGTTTTTGGGAAGAAGTGTCCTTGTTGCGTCGTTGTTGGCAACGGCTGTGATTTCCGGCCCAGCGCAAAAGAACGACAAAACCGACAAGATCAAAATCAAAGATGGTTCGTTAACTTGCGAAAATGAACGGAGCTGGTACGACCGGCTCATCGGCACCTGCGAAATCCGTGAACAAACGCTCGCGCCGAGTGGCTCGCTTTCAATCGACGGCCGGCAAAACGGCGGCGTTTCGGTCAAAGGCTGGGACCAAAACCAGGTGCTGGTGCGCGCACGCGTGCAAGCGGGCGCGCCGAGTGATGCCGAAGCCGCTGCTCTCGCGCAACAAGTCAGAATCGAAACCGGCGGCTCGAAGATTTTCGCGAGCGGACCGGAAAGCGATCGCAACCATCACTGGGACGTGAGTTACGAAATCTTCGTCCCGCGCCGGCAGGATGTCTCGATCGAGACTCATAACGGCGGTATCGTCATCTCGGAAGTGAACGGCAAGATCGATTTCGAGGCGCTGAACGGCGGCGTCGTGTTGCGGCGAGTGGGCGGCGCGGTGCGTGGCTCGACGACGAACGGCGGCTTGGTTATCGAACTCGCCGGAGATCGCTGGGACGGCGAAACACTCGACGTGAGCACGACGAACGGCGGCATTGTCATGACCGTGCCCGATAACTACTCGGCGCATCTCGAAACCGGCACCGTGAACGGCGGCATTAACGTGGATTTTCCGGTGACGGTACAGGGGCCGATCAATAAACAACTGGCCGTGAATCTCGGATCCGGCGGCGCAACGGTCAAGGCGACGACGACCAATGGCGGCGTCCGCATTCGCCGGGCTGGTTCGGGCGAGTAGTTTGGAACAAGAGAGCGGTGGCAAGGTGCGGCAGGAATCCCCTGTCGCACCTTTGTTTTTAGTCTGTGGCCTTTCCCCTTTCCCGGTTTTCCTTTAATCTGTCGGGCATCGTGGACAAGTTTCGAATCGTCGGGGGCCAACCTCTTCACGGCCGAGTCTCGATTAGTGGGGCGAAGAACTCTGCCTTGCCGTGCATGGCCGCAGCGCTGCTCACGCCCGAAACCGTCACGTTGCACAACATTCCCTACGTGCGCGACATCATCACGCAGCGGCGTCTCCTCGAAGACCTCGGCGCAACCGTGCTGACGCCGGAGCTGCGGACCCACAAGATCACCGCCGCACACGTGGAAGTTTTCGAAGCGCCTTACGAACTCGTCAAAACGATGCGCGCGTCGGTGCTCGCGCTCGGTCCGTTGCTGGCGCGCTTTGGCAAAGCGAAAGTCTCGCTGCCCGGTGGCTGCGCGATCGGCACACGCCCAATAGATATGCACCTCAGCGGCTTTGAGCAATTTGGCGCACAGGTAAAACTAGAGTCCGGTAACGTCGTCGCGCGTGCGCCGCAAGACGGACGCTTGCGCGCAGCCGAGATCAAATTCAGCAAAGTCACCGTTACCGGCACGGAAAACCTGATGATGGCGGCGACGCTTGCGCGCGGAACGACAACCCTTCGCAACGCCGCGCGCGAACCGGAGATCGTCGACCTCGCTGACTTGCTAAACAAGATGGGCGCGCGCGTCAACGGCGCTGGCTCCGAGACGATTCAGATCGAAGGCGTTGAAGCGCTCGGCGAAGCGCAACACACGATCATTCCCGATCGCATCGAGACGGGAACGTTCATCGTTGCCGCCGCGCTGACCGGTGGCCAGTTGGAGATAAAAGACTGCCGTCCGGATCACCTGGCCAGCGTGATCGAAAAACTGCGCGCAGCGGGGGTCGTGATCAATGAGCTCAATCCCACGACACTGGAAGTGACATGTCCCGACGGCTTGGTCGCGGGCGATGTTACGACCGAGCCTTATCCGCAGTTTCCGACAGACATGCAGGCGCAGTACATGGTGTTGATGACACAGGCGCGCGGGCG
>DASXXL010000153.1:0-7299 GCA_036503085.1 Pyrinomonadaceae bacterium
CTGGCCGCGTGGCAGGTACTGCTACATCGCTACACGGGAGCAGACGATATCGTCGTCGGTTCACCGATGGCGGGGCGCAATCGGGCGGAGCTCGAGCAGTTGATCGGTTTCTTTGTCAACACTCTCGTGCTGCGTACAGACCTCTCCGGAAACCCACCGTTCCGCGAAACATTGAAGCGTGTGCGTGAGGTGACTGTTGGGGCCTTCGCACATCAGGAAGTGCCCTTTGAGAAACTCGTGGAGGACCTACGGCCCGAACGCAGCCTGAGCTACACGCCCCTGGTCCAGGTGATGTTTGCGCTGCAAAACGCGCCGGCAGTGGCCGCGGAATTACCCGAGCTTAGCTTGAGCGCGGTGGACGTTGAGTCGGGAACGGCAAAAACGGACCTGATATTGATACTGTTCGAAACAGACCAGGGCCTGCGCGGATCTCTCAGCTACGACACGGCTTTGTTTGATGACTCGACCATCCGCAGAATGCTTTCACACTTTGAAAACTTGCTTGAAAGCATCGTGGCCCAACCCGCCGCGCTCATCGATGACTTGGCTTTAATACCACCGGCCGAAGCGCAGCGGATACTGGCACAGTCTCGTAGTGCCCTTCTACCTGGGACCGCAGGCGTCTCGCCTGCAACACACGGCAGCGACCTGATTATGCCTTTGCAGGCGGGACGCCTGCGCTCCCACGTCCAACAGATGTTCGAGGCGCAGGTAATTCAAAGGCCGAACGCGTTGGCGCTGCTCTTTGAAGATGAACGTGTCACTTACGGCGAGTTGAACGCGCGCGCCAATCAGCTTGCGCATTACCTGCGTTCACTTGGCGCCGGTCCCGAAGTGCTTGTCGGAGTCTTCTTCGAAAATTCTGTCGAGATGATCGTGGCGCTGCTGGGCGTGCTCAAAGCGGGCGCCGCTTATGTTCCGCTCGACACGAAGTATCCCGCGGAGCGCCTGGGTCTGATGTTCGAAGACACGCGCATGCCGTTGGTGATAACTGAGCACAGACTGCTGGAGAAACTTCCGCAGCTTGAGGTGCAAGCTGTTTGTCTTGATGAAGAGCATGACTTAATCGCGCGTCAGAGCGTGGAGAATCCTGCGTCTGTTGCCGGACCAGCGAACCTCGCTTACATCATCTACACTTCCGGTTCGACGGGAACACCCAAAGGCGTGATGACCGAACATCGCAATCTGTCCGAACAGGCGGCGGTGTTGGCCCACGATTTCGGCGTCCACGCGGAGAGTCGTGTCCTGCAGTTTTCTTCCTTCAGTTTCGACGCTTCAATTTTCGAGATTCATTGTGCGCTCTCGAGCGGCGCGACGTTATGCCTCGGCCGAAAAGAATCGTTGCTGCCCGGCGAGAGCCTGTTGCGAACATTTCGCGAGCAGGAAATCACGCACGTACTGCTGCCACCGTCGGCGCTCGCGGTAATGGAGCCCGACGAACTACCGCAATTGCAAACACTCCTCGCCGGCGGTGAAGCGTGTAGCGCGGACATCGTGCGGCGCTGGTCGCCGGGCCGTCGCCTTCTGAATGTTTATGGTCCAACGGAAACGACTGTAGTTGTGACCTTCAGCGAGTGTTTCGACGCCGCGAAGCCGCCCACCATCGGCCGCGCGATAGCGGGCACTGACATCTACATACTCGATTCGCAATTGCGTCCTGCGCCGGTCGGTGTGGTCGGCGAAATCTACATTGGTGGCGTGGGTGTAGCGCGTGGTTATCTGAATCGTCCGGAGTTGACGGCGGAGAAGTTCATTCCGCATCCCTTTAGTCACGGGTCGGGGGCGCGGTTATATCGAACAGGCGACAAAGCGCGTCTGCTGCCGAATGGCGAGATTGATTATCAGGGCCGCCTGGACCAGCAGTTAAAGCTGCGTGGTTTCCGCATCGAGCCGGGCGAGATCGAGAACGCTCTAAGGCAACACCCATCAATTCATGAAGCACTGGTCGCTGCCCGTGAGGTTTTACCAGGCGATCGACGTCTAATCGCGTACATCGTCAAACGGCAGGAGAGCTCAGTGAGCGCTGGGGAGTTGCGTGAATTTCTCAAGGAGCGGCTGCCTGAGTACATGGTTCCTTCAACGTTTGTCTTTCTTGAAAAAATTCCTTTGACGTCACAGGGCAAATATGACCGGCGTGCGCTTCCCGTTCCGGATCGTTCCGGGGAAAGCCGCCTCGTTGCGCCGCGAGACGTTCTGGAATTGCAGTTGACCGAGCAGTGGGAAGAGCTGTTGGGTGTTCCGTGCGGCGTGACGGACGACTTCTTCGAACTCGGCGGCCACTCGCTGCTGGCCGTGCGACTGATGTCGCGCATCGAGCAGACCTTTGGCAGGAAAATTCCGCTGTCCGCGTTATTCAAAGCGCCGACCATCGAATCGCTATCGACTATCTTGCGTCACGAGACGGATGCGTCGAACTGGTCGCCACTCGTTCCCATTCAACCGCACGGTTCCGCACGGCCTTTTTTCTGTGTTCATGCGGTAAGTGGAAACGTGCTCTGTTACAGAACGTTGGCGCGTCATCTTGGCGCTCAGCAACCGTTTTATGCGTTGCAGGCGCGCGGGCTCGAAGACGGGCAGGAACCGCAGACGGATTTAGCAGCGATGGCGCGTGATTATGTCGCCGCCGTGCGGACGGTCCAGTCTCATGGTCCATATTTACTCGGCGGTTGGTCCGTCGGCGGTCTCATCGCTTACGAGATGGCGAGGCAGCTTCAGGCGCAAGGCCAGGAAGTAGAGTTCCTGGCGTTGTTTGATACGCCCGCGCCGAATACTGAAGAAGAGCCGCTTGACGAGGCGTCTTCGCTGGCGAGCTTCGCTTTGCACTTAGGTCTGTCGCCGGAGCAAATACAAGCGGCAGCGAATGCTTTCTTTGCAGCGCAAATGGAAGATCCACTCTCGTTCCTGCTGGAATATGCGAAGGCAGCGAGCGTCATCCCTCACGACATGAGCCTCGCAACCTTTCAGCAACAGTTTCGGGTCTTCAACGCTAACGTAAGTGCGGCGCGAAACTACAAAGCGGCTAACCTGCCGGCAAACATAATTCTCTTCCGTGCTGCCGAACGATCTCCCGACGCCGATCCGACTCTCGGCTGGAGCGGTTCAGGTTTCGAAAAGGTAGCAGTCCATCATGTGCCGGGTACTCACTTATCGATGATGCGCGAACCTCACGTCTCCGTGCTGGCAGAGAAACTGTCTCAATGCCTCGCTGCGCGTAAGAGTTGAACCATGTCTGCAACTGATCTGACGACGCGGCGGTCGAGCCTTTCGGCTGCGAAACGCGCCTTACTTGAAAAACGTCTCACCGGTCGGGACGCGGGACAAGTTGAACAAACTATCCCGCGGCGCCAGAGACGGGCGCACGCTCCGCTCTCGTTCGCGCAGCAGCGTCTCTGGTTTCTGCACCAACTGGATCCGGAGAGCATTGCCTACAACATGCCGACTGCGCTGCGTCTCACCGGCCGGCTCAACACGCACGCGCTGAAGTGGAGCATCAACGAAATCATCCGACGTCATGAAAGTCTGCGCACGACTTTCAGAGTCATCGACGATCAACCCGTGCAGGTGATCGCGGAAGAGTTGACGCTCGAACTGCCGCTCATCGATCTGCAAAGCTTCTCCACCGCGGAGCGTGAAGCGCAGGTGATGCGGCTGGCAACCGAGGAAGCACAACGACCATTCGACCTGGAAACGGGGCCGTTGGTACGTGCCCGGCTGCTGAGCTTAAACGCGGAAGAGTGGGTGCTGATCTTTACGATGCATCACATCATCGCCGACGGCTGGTCCATGGGCGTGCTGGTGAATGAACTCGCGGCTCTCTACGGATCTTTTATAGAGGAGCAACCAGCGCGGCTGCCCGAGTTGCCGGTGCAGTATGCAGACTTCGCGGAATGGCAACGCGAATGGTTGAGCGAAGGAAATCTCGAACGCCAGCTTCAATACTGGAAGCAACAACTGAGCGGCGAATTGCCGGTGCTGGAGTTTCCGACCGATCGCGTGCGCCCGCCGCGTCAGAGTTTTCGCGGCGCTGTGCGGCGCTTCGCGCTTACGGAAGAACTGTCGGCGGGCATCAAGAGTTTGGGCCGGCACGAAGGCGCGACGCTCTTCATGAGCTTGCTGGCGGCATTTCAATCACTGCTTCATCGCTACACAAACCAGACCGACATCCTGGTCGGAACGGGCATCGCCAATCGCAATCGCAGCGAGCTCGAAAGTCTCATCGGCTTCTTCGTCAACACCCTCGTCCTGCGCACTGACTTCAGCGGTCGTCCGACATTTCGTGAACTGCTCGGACGCGTTCGCGATCTGACACTCGCAGCCTACGCGCACCAGGATCTGCCGTTTGAAAGAGTCGTCGAAGAGCTGCAACCCGCGCGCGACCTGAGTCGCAATCCGATTTTTCAGGTTTCCTTCGCGCTACAAAATGCGCCGATGCAGGAGCTTGATCTGCCTGGTCTTGCGCTCAGGACACAGGAGTTTGAAAGCCTGACGACGAGGTTCGATCTCGAATGTCATATATGGGATGTGGCCGGTGGTCTGCAGGGCTTTCTCTTCTACAGTACCGATCTTTTTGATGAAGAGACCATCGAGCGTCTGCTCGTACACTACCGGAGATTTCTCGAAGAGGTCGTCGCCAATCCTGACCGGCGTGTTTCAGAGATAGAGTTTTTGACTGCTGACGAACAGCGCAAGCTACTCGTCGAGTGGAACGAGACACAGCAACCGCTCACGCGCGACGTCTGCGTACATCAACTCTTTGAGGAACAGGCTGCAAAGACACCGGGCCAACTGGCGATCGAGTTTGCGGGCGAGCAACTAACTTATGGCGAATTGAACGAGCGTGCTAACCAGTTGGCCCATCAACTACAAGCGTTTGGAGTCGGCCCCGAAGTGTTAGTCGGGCTATCAGTGGAGCGCAGCCTGGAAATGGTAGTCGGCATACTCGGTATCTTGAAGGCGGGGGGAGCTTATGTGCCGCTCGATCCGAGTTATCCGCCTGAGCGACTGCGGTTCATGATCGAAGACGCAAAGCCGGCGGTGATTCTTACAGCGGAAGGAATATCAGTCACGGATTACACAGATCAGAGTCACAGATCAGAGCCGGATTTAATCCGTCGCTTTGATCCGCAGCATCTGTGTTACGTCATCTACACTTCGGGTTCGTCAGGCGTGCCTAAAGGAGTCGCGATCACACACCGCAGTTTGCTGAATCTCGTCCGCTGGCACCAACGCGTATATGAAGTCTCAGCCGCTGACCGTGCCACACAGATCGCGGGGTTGGCGTTCGACGCTTCGGTGTGGGAAATCTGGCCATACCTGACAACCGGCGCAGCGATTCATATAGCCGATGGAGACACGCGTCTGTCGCCGGAGAAACTGATCGAGTGGCTGGACAACCAGCGCATCACTATCAGCTTTCTGCCGACACCTCTCGCAGAAGCGGTGCTCGACAAGCCGTGGCCGACGACAATCTCTTTGCGGACGCTCCTGACGGGAGGCGACAGGCTGCGCCGCGCTCCGCGCCAGGCGTTGCCCTTTCGACTCGCGAACAACTATGGACCAACGGAAAACACTGTAGTAACGACGTCGACTTTCGTCACTGAGGACAACGCGCCGGACGACAAAAATCACGACGCAAGCGCGTCACCGCCGCCTATCGGTCGGCCAGTCGACAACGTGCAAGTTTACGTGCTCGATGAAGAATTACATCTCGCACCCATCGGCGTAATTGGTGAGCTTTTTGTCGCTGGCGAAAGTCTGGCGCGTGGTTATTACAACAGTCCTGATCTCACGGCGGAGCGCTTCATTCCGCACCCGTTTAGTTTCGCGCCGGGCGCACGTCTGTATCGAACGGGCGATCGCGTGCGTCTACTTAGTGACGGGCAGATAGAATTCTTCGGACGCGTTGACGAACAGGTGAAGGTGCGCGGATTTCGCATCGAGCTCGGCGAGATCGAGGCGACACTCGGCGACCAGGAAGAGGTTAGGGAAGCGGTAGTCGTCGCGCGCGAAGATACGGCGGGCGAGAAACGTTTGGTGGCCTACGTCGTTCCGCGCGCCGAACTCGAGAGCGTGGACCACGAGAGAGCGCAGCTTGAGCAACAACACATCGAGCAATGGCAAACGCTTTACGACGATACCTATGCTCGTGACGAGACAGACGATCCACTCTTCAACATCGCCGGCTGGAACAGCAGCTACACGGGTGAGCCCATTCCGCCGGCAGAGATGCGCGAATGGCGTGAGTCGTCGCTCGCGCGCATTCTCGCGTTGCAGCCGCGTCGAGTGCTCGAAATCGGCTGCGGTACGGGACTGCTGCTACTCGAAATCGCGCCGCACTGCGAAGCTTACATAGGCACGGACTTTTCGCCGGTCGCGTTGGATTACGTGCGAAGACAACTGCCAAGCGCCGGTCTTGACGAGTCTCGCGTGCAGTTATTGCAACGCACGGCCGATCAGTTCGACGGGATTGAAGACGCCTCGTTCGATCTCGTCGTGCTCAATTCGGTGGTCCAATACTTCCCCGATCTGAATTATTTCCTCCGCGTACTTGAAGGCGCACTCAAAGCGGTCAAGCCCGGTGGTTTCATTTTTCTCGGAGACCTGCGCAACTACCGTTTGCTGGAAGCCTTCCACACTTCCGTGCAGATGTATCAGGCTGCTCCCGGCACCGACAGTGCGACACTCAGACAACGCGTGCGGCGAAACATCGAGACCGAAGAGGAGCTGCTGCTCGACCCTGCGCTCTTCACCGCGCTCAGGAACCGTTTCCCGCAGATCGGTGGCGTCGAGGTGCAATTGCAACGCGGACACGCACACAACGAACTAACGCGCTTTCGTTATCAAGTTTTGTTGCACGTAGGCGAGCCGTCGCACGTCGCGGAGTGTCCGATCATCGATTGGCAGAAAGAGAAGTTGACGCTTGACGCGCTGCGGCAGTTGTTGACGGAAAACCAACCGGAAATGCTTGGTGTGCGGCGTGTACCAAACGCACGTGTCTGGGCTGAGCTGCGTACGACTCAAGAGAAGGCGATCGATCCGGAAGACATCTGGAGCTTGAGCGAAACGCTGCCGTACGAAGTGGATGTGGTTTGGTCAGAGGCAGGCGCGGGCGAGTATTTCGATGTTGTGCTCAGAAAACGCCATCCACAGATTACGCAGATTAACTCAAACAATCTGCGTAATCTGTGGATGGCGCTGGAGGAGCCTCACGCTACGAAGCCCCTCGCTCTCTACGCGAACAATCCGCTGCACGGCCGGCTCGCACGTCAGTTGATTCCTCGTTTGCGCGAACAGCTCGGA
>DASXXL010000154.1:0-7410 GCA_036503085.1 Pyrinomonadaceae bacterium
CAGCCCGAAGATACGCAGCAAGGCTCGAGTGGCTCGTCGGCTGGTCCAGCTTCGGCGACCGCGGCGGGACTCGTTGGGTTTTCAATCGGCACGGAAACGCTCGGCTCGATCGTGTCGCCGTCGTCGCGCTGCGGCTGCACCGGGTTGAGGCCGACGTACGGGCGCGTGAGTCGCTACGGCGCGATGGGTTTGAGTTGGACCATGGATAAGATCGGTCCGATCTGTCGTGGCGTCGAAGATTGCGCGGCGGCGTTGCACGCGATCTATGGTCCTGATGGACGAGACATCACGGTTGGCGATGCGCCGTTCAACTGGAACTCCGACCCGAACATCAGCGCGTTGCGGATCGGTTATCTGAAGGCGGAGTTTGAAGGCAGTGGTTTCCAACCGCAGAA
Organism: Pyrinomonadaceae bacterium; assembly: GCA_036503085.1. Classification (GTDB taxonomy): domain Bacteria; phylum Acidobacteriota; class Blastocatellia; order Pyrinomonadales; family Pyrinomonadaceae; genus PSRF01. The sequence goes on from DASXXL010000154.1 coordinate 396, forward strand.
CGATCAGCAGCGGCAACAGGCGGAACAACGTCGGGCGATCTACAAGACGGCGCTTGATGTGTTAGAGAAGGCCGGCGCGAAGTTGATGCCGATCGAGCTGCCAAAATTGCCCGCAGCTTCGTTGCGCTTCATTTTGACGGCGGAAGCGGCGGCGGCGTTTGACGACATCACGCGCGACGGGCGCGTGAATCAGTTGTCGGGGCAGTCGCCGGGCGATTGGCCCAACTCGTTCCGCACGTCGCGATTCATTCCGGCGGTGGAGTATCTACGCGCGCAGCGCATCCGGACGCTGTTGATGCGCGAGATGGAGCAGTTGATGTCGCAGTGGGACGTGTTTGTTAGTCCCGCGCCGGGAAGTGCGAGTTTGCTTGTTACGAATTTGACGGGCCATCCGGCGGTGGTGTTGCCGTGTGGGTTTCTGAATGACCTGCCGCTGGCGATTATGTTTACGGGCGGTGTTTACGATGAGGTGTCGCCGTTGCGGGTGGCGCTGGCGTACGAGCGCGCGACGCAGTGGCACACTATGCATCCGAAGATGGATTGGGCGTCTTAGATGGGTTTGGCAAATCGATTTTAAATGAAGTTCCCTTGGTCGGTTCGCTCGTGACGCTCACGCTACCGCCCAACTCCTCAATAGCCGCCTTAACTGCATCGAGACCTACACCGCGTCCGGAGAGTTCCGTTAGTTCGGTCGCTGTTGAGAAGCCGGGTTGAAAAATCAGCGGCAGGTTCTCAGGCGCGATGCCACGGCCGTTGTCGATTACGGTGATCTGGTTTTGCGTAGCTTCGAGGACGACGGTTCCGTGAGACTCGATCCCGTGATCGACGGCGTTGCGCACCAGATGAACCAGCGCATCGGTAAGCGCGTCAGCCCAGCGCTTATCCAGCAAGAACTCCTCACTGCTAATAACAAACTCGATTTCTTTCCCGAGTTGAGCGGCGGCTGAGTTACCCGCACGTACCGCCTGGCGGAGGACAGTCTGGACGGGGATTTTTTCGGAGTCGCTGGCGTATACGACCTGGAAAATGATTTTGTCGTTTTCCATTCGCGCAGAAGCTGAGATTAGCTCGGCGTCTTGTTGCAGACGTTCTTTTAGCTGGCGAAAGCGCTCGTCAAAATCACCAACTTCAAACTCCACATTCATCACGTAAAGATTCGCACCTTCACGAAGTGCGGCGATAGCACGTTGTCGCTCTTCAGCGTTGAGGTTGGCGAACTCAGCAGGCAAGCCTTCGTAAGTGTCAGTTATATGCGTGCCGGTCCGTTCCTTGAAAGTGTTGAGCGCAGAGGCAGGAGCATTCTCTCGCAAAGCAGTCACTGCCTCGTCAAACACGCGCAGCAGTTCAGCATCGAGTATGAGCTGGCCGGTACGTAATGAGTGGAGTACGTTTTCGAACTCGTGCGCTGTGTGGCTGAGGTCAGGCAAACCTTCAGCAGCAGCGGCGGCTTTAAAACTATGTACAGTGCGAAAAAGCGATTCGAGTAATTGCCGCGACCTGCGACCGTCGGCCGCAGCTTGTCGCAGCTCCTGGATTGTGGCCGAGATCTGATCTACTCGATCGTTGATGGTCACGGCTAATCGCCGTCTTCCGTTTCGGGCCGGACGTTTTGTTGTGGTTGCTGCTCGTCGAGATCGCGCTTAATCGCATCGAGAATGCCGTTGATGAATTGGGTCGCTTCGTAGGTCGAGAAGCGGCGCGCGATTTCGAGTGCTTCGTTGATGGCGACGGTGCGAGGTGTTGGTTCGTAAAGAAATTCGTAGACGGCGAGCCGCAGGATGTTGCGATCGACAACGGCCATACGCGAGATGCGCCAGTGTTCGGCGCGTGAGCGGATGCGCTCGTCGAGCAGTGTCAGATTGGAAAGCGTGCCAGTGGCCAGACGCGTGGCGAAGGCGCGAGCCGTCTCGTCTAGATCGGAGTCTCCGAGTTCAGCCCAGTAGCTACGGACGACTTCGTCCGGGGGCATTTCGGCAACATCAGCCGCAAAGAGCATTTGCAAGGCACATTCGCGTGCCTTACGTCGCGAACCCATAAAGAATTACCAATTACAGTTTAACCTTAACTACTAAGCGTCGAACGCTTCCTTGTATAAGCTTGCTAATTCTACCGCGGTCATCGCGGCTTCAAAACCTTTATTACCGAGTTTGACGCCGGCGCGATCGATGGCTTGATCCACAGTGTCGGCTGTGACAACGCCAAAGACCACCGGCAGTCCTGATTCCAGTCCTGCATGAGAAATACCACGCGCGACTTCATTGGCGATGTAGTCGAAGTGCGGTGTTTGCCCGCGAATGATCGTGCCCACGCAAATGATTGCATCGAAGCGGCGCGACTTTGCGAGCCGCAAAGCGAGTAACGGTAGCTCGAAGGCGCCCGGCACACGATAGACCGTGACAGCAGCTTCTTTTGCTCCGAGTCGCTCGAGGGCGTCGACTGCTCCTTCGACGAGCCGGCCGGTGATGAATTCGTTCCAGCGGCTGCCGACGATGGCAAAACGAAAGCCTTCAGCGTTGAGTCGTCCTTCGTGAACTGTCGGCTGCAACCGTTGCGACCTCGCGAGCTGAATAGTTACTTCGTTTCGCAGTATAGGAGATGCTCTGAGGCGCATCAAGTTTGAGAATTCGCTTGGTTCGCGTTCTTTTCCAAACGGGTGATACGTTGCTCATGGTCGCGATAACGACCTTCTACTGTGCCGCTTAGAGTCCGAAACTGCTCGTCAACATGCCGCCGGAACGCGGTAAGGTCAGAACGCAAACTGTTCTGTCCTTCTTCCAAGCGTCCGTAGCCTTCCTGCAAATGTGCGATGTCTGAACTTACGTTTTGTAGTCGTTGCTCAACATTTTGCAGTCGCCGGTCAACCCTTTCCGCAAAGTCATCAAACTTCTGCTCACTCCTACCTACTCGAAAGGTCAAGTCCTGCACTGCCATCAGAACCAGCCTGACGTTATCGTCGCTGTTCGGTGTTGGTTTCTTTGTAAGGTCTTCGCTCATTTACTCTCCTTTGTGAGTGCATTCTAGCACTCACTAAGGAGGAGTGGAGTGGGAAAGGCTTGCCCAGAATGGCTATTTACTATCGAAAATGGCTAACTTTTAGACCAAGTTCATTGGGGTGGGGTTCTTGGCGTCCTTGGTGTAGTCGTAGAACCCGCGGCCGCTCTTGCGCCCATACAATCCAGCCAACACCATCCGCTTCAACAACGGCGGCGGCGCAAAACGCTTCTCACGAAACTCATTGAACATGATCTCCGCGATGTAGTACGTCGTATCCAAACCCACAAAATCACCAAGCGTAAACGGACCCATCGGATAACCACAACCCAACTTCATCGCGTTATCAATATCGACGATCGATCCGACACCTTCCTCGAGCGCCCGAATCGCATCGAGCATGTACGGCACCAGCAAACGATTCACAATGAACCCGGTCTTGTCACCCGCGCGCACCGGCACCTTGCCCAGCGATTTCCCAAACTCCACCGCCTGCTCGTAAACATCCGCATCCGTCAGAATCGTGCGTACCACTTCCACCAGCTTCATGAGCGGCACCGGATTGAAGAAGTGCATGCCGATAAAACGTTGCTGCCGCTCTGGCGACGTCGCGGTCATCATCTCGGTGATCGAGAGCGACGACGTGTTCGACGCAAAGATCGTTTCCGGTTTGCAGATCGCGTCAAGCTGCTGATACGTGCTGCGTTTCTCTTCAAGGTTTTCAATAATCGCTTCGATAATGATGTCGCAATCCGCCAACTGCTCGAACGACGTCGTGCCCGACAAGCGCCCGCGAATTTGGCCCTGCTGCTCGGAAGTTATCGTCCCTTTTTCCGCAAACTTCGCCAGCGACTTCTCAATCCCACTGAAACCTTTCTTAATAAACTCGTCAGAAACTTCCTTCACCACCGTCTCATATCCGGCTGTGGCGGCGACCTGCGCGATACCCGCGCCCATCAACCCACAACCCAACACACCCACTTTCTTAATTTCCATTTCCTTCTCCTGAAAAATTATTTAGACGTAATCGTCGTGTACTTCTGCACTGCCTGCTGCATCCACGCGTCATACTGCGCCTGCCACTGATTGAACTCCTCGCCGATTTTCGGGTCCAGTGGCGGCGGTCGTCTTGGTCCAGCGCTCGCGGGCGGACTGGCCGATGCGGAGGCACTCGTCGCCTTCGCCAGAATCGTAAGCAGTTGCACGCGCAACTCCGCGGCTCGTTCATCCGGCGCGGGCGCTTCGTTTGCTTGTTGCGCGATCTCATCCACGTTGCGCGTGTCTCGATCCTGAATGACAACGTTGGTCTTTTGTTTCGCGTGATCGATCGCGGCGGCGAAAGTGAAAAATGCCTTTGTCTGCTGACTGAGCGCCGGCTGCACCGCGAGCGCCAGTGAATGATGAAAATTGCGCGCCGTCTCGTAGAACCCGACCAACACGATCACCAGCATCAGCACCTGCAAAATGCGCCACGCAGCCGCCATCCCGCGACGCTCACCCGGACGGCGATACTGGACCACCGCCGCAAGCGCTGCTCCCGACAACAGTCCGCCGAGATGCGCTGCGTTGTCGATAAACCCGCGGCCGACGAAACCGATGAACAGATTAATAATGATGATCGGCAGCATGCCTGTGCCGAACGCGCGTTTGAAACCCTCTGGCAGCTCGCGGCGAAACTTGATACCGAAAACAAAGAGCACGCCGACAAGTCCAAACAAAGCACCCGAAGCCCCCGCTGAAGGCACGTCCAGGTTCTTGAAGAGAAATCGTCCGAGCGAACTCGTCGCCAGCGCGGGGCGCACCGTCAGATAACTCGCCACCACACCAGCGATACCTGTGAGCACCCAAAACACCACAAACTTCGCCGAGCCATACAACTTCTCAACGTATGGTCCAACGATCCACAGGCTGTACATATTGATCAGCACGTGCGGCAGGTTGACGTGGACGAACATCGGCGTGATGAAGCGCCACCACTGATAGTTCGGAGCATCAATGAGGTAGTTCAGCTTCGCGCCGTAAGCGACTAGCACTGTATCGGGAAAACTGGACCAGAGAACCGGTGTCGCTGTCCCGCTCGATTGCCACATCAACATAAACACGAACAGATTCGCGACGAGCAACACGATCGTGAATTTGTTGGGACGGCTGAGAACGGCGCGCGCGAAGCGGATGGTTTCGCGATCGGCAGGACGGTAAGCGTGAAGCTGTTCCGCCGTCAGTGAGGTAGGCGTGCCGCAGACTGCACATTGCGGCTCGCCCGCGCCTACGATTGCCCCACAACTGCGGCACATCTTCGGCCGGTCGGGAACAGTTTGGTTTGGCTGGCTTTCTGACAAGCTTCGGGACTAACCCACCGTTTCGAGCAGATTCACAAGATCGTCGGCGTGTTCTTCTTCCACGGCGAGTATCTCTTCCATCAGCCGGCGCGAAGTCGGATCGTCAGTGCCGAAGTAGTTGATCATCTCGCGATAACTGTCGATAGCAATACGCTCGGCGACGAGATCTTCCTTGATCATGTCCGTCAGCGTCTCGCCTTCGACGTATTCGGCGTGACTACGAGTCAACAATCCTTCGGGATTGAAATTCGGCGCGCCCTTGAGCTGCACGATGCGTTGCGCAATCGAATCGGCGTGACCTTGCTCCTCGTTCGCATGTTCGAGAAACTCCGCGGCGACGCTTTCAGCATGAATGCCCGAAGCCATGTAATGATGCCGTTTGTACCTCAGCACACAGACGATTTCCGTCGCCAGCGCTTCGTTGAGAAGCTTGACGGCGGTTTCGCGATCTGCGGTGTAACCCTCAGTGACCGCCCCGTTTTGAATATGCTGTCGCGCGCGCTCGCGCAAAGTTTTAATGTCAGTGAGAAATGGTTGTTTCGCCACGACCTCACTCCTTCGAAATAAATTTTAGGGACGAAGGATATTAGATCCGTCCTAATCCGCGGTCAATTTACCATGCACTTTGACTTCGTTTGGTGCGCTTCCGTTCGGAGTTACTTCGATCGGAATTTCCCAAACGAGCGTCTTGATGCGGCAAGTGCCGGTGTTGTCTTCGCGACAATAGAAGAGCGTCGCCTGCGCGCGCAGGTTCGTCGAGCCGGTGTTTACCACGTTTAGCGGAATACGCAGCGGCAGCTTCAGATCTTTTGCGCTGCTCGCAGCGAGTTTCTCGTCAACGGTGACGCTTTTGCCGCCATTGACGGAGACTTTGTAACGCTGCGGCGCCACCGGATTAAGGTGATAACCGGGCGGCAGATCGACATTGATCTCGAGCACGGCGTTCGTGCCGGTGCGGAGTTGTTGGGTCTGCGTTTTGATCTCTTCCGCGTTCGGTGCGGCCGCGGTTTCTGTTGTCGGTTGATTGTTCGTCGCGGGCGGCGTGAGCCCGTTGATGCGCAACGTGCTCGTTCGTTCTGTTTTTAGATCGACGACGCGGATCGCGTGATTGTTCGTGTCGGCGATGTAGAGCTTTCCGTTTGCCATGGCCAAACCGCCGGGTTCGTAAAACGAAGGCGACGTGCCGTCGGCTTGTCCAGGTTTGCCCGTACCGAACAAACTGCGAACGTGTTCGTGTTTGGGATCGAGTTCTTTGATCTTGTGATTGTACGTGTCGGCGATGAGCAGTTTGTCGCCGTTCGCGAGCAGACCGAGCGGATGTTGCAGCCGCACGTCGTCGCCGGTACCGTCGACGTCGCCAAACTCAAAGAGATCGCCGCCGACGAGTGTCTTTACTTGACCCTTCCCGAGATCGATCGCGCGGATGATGTTCGACTCGCTATCCGCGACGTAAAGCGTTTGCCCGATCACCGCCATGCCAGAAGGTTGGGCGAAGCCGGCCTCGAGCAGTGAGCCGTCGAGACGTGCTTCGCGACCCGAGCCAGCGAAAGTCGAGACAGTGTTCTTGTCGAGATCGAGTTTCCAGATCTGATGTGGACCAGCCATTGCGATGTAGAGCGTTCGACCGACGAGTTGCAGATCCCACGGCGAGCTCAACGCGACTTGGCGCGCCGCTCCGGTTTGGA
>DASXXL010000155.1:0-3802 GCA_036503085.1 Pyrinomonadaceae bacterium
AGAGCAAAGTCTTCGTGAGCGACACCGCCGAGCGGCTTAGCTTCGCGAACTCGCTCACGTATGCCGTCACCCAATCGGCAAAGTTTTCATCGGCGAAGATCTCATTCACCAAGCCAAACGATTGCGCTTCCTGCGCGGTCATTTCGGCGCCTCGCGTAACGAGGGCAAACGCGCGTTTCTCCGAGACGTTGCGCCGCAGTATCGCCATCACCATCGCCGGCACGAATCCGATCTTCACTTCCGGATAACCAAAACGCGCAGACTCAGCAGCAACAACAAGGTCGCACGCACTCGCAAGACCAGCGCCGCCAGCTAATGCGCGACCCGTCACCGCGGCCACGACGGGAACAGGGATCTGGCGGATCAAAAGAAAAAGTTCCAACAACGAACGCGCGTCTTCGACATTTTCATCCACCGACGCTTGCGCGATCTGCTGAAGCGCCGCAAGATCCGCGCCGGAACAAAAATCCTTCCCCGCCCCTACGATTACGATCGCGCGCACGCGTTCGTCGTCAGCAGCGCGTCGCAGGCTTTCCTTCAAGCTCGCGATCACGACCTCATTCAACGCATTTCTTTTCTCGGGACGATTGAGCGTGATGCGCGCAATCGCGTCTTCAACCGCGTAGAGGACTGGTTGCTCGTCAGCCATTCAATTCAACTCGAGCTTACGCGCTTCCTCGTCGGAGATCTCAATCTCCATGCGCAATAGCGCCGTCGAAAACGTTTTGCCCTGCGCGTCGGTCATCAACGACAATGTGCCGCCACCGCCGAGGCTTTCGTGCAGCAGGAAATTCAACGCGCCGAGATTCGGCAACTCAAATCTTTCGACGTCGCCTTTGCAGATCCCGCGAAAGTGTTGTTTCACTCGCTCCGCCGTCACTTCGCGCACGAGAATCGGATAAGTATCATCGCGCAACGCAATCAATCCGACGTTCGCCGTGTCACCTTTGTCGCCCGATCGTGCGTGGGCCAGTTTTACCAGTTGCACTTTCACGCGTCGAGCACCTCAACCTTGGGTTCGATTTCCGTCTTCGGGATCAGCGCCGGCCAGTACGCGACGATCTCCTCGACCTTTGGACGCCCGCCCGCAAAACCCGTCACCGCGGGCGGTCCGGTGAGAATCAACGGCGCAATCTCTTTCGTGAATCGTTCGATCGCAGCGCGATCCTGGCCGCGCACACCGACGCGCAACTGCACTTCTGGCGCATCAGCCCGCGGTTCACCCGCGAGTGGCCCATGCGTCGCATTCGCGCCCACAAACTCCGTCAACATGTGATCGAACCGCAGCCCCAAACGATCGAGCCGGGCGCGCAGGACCTTGTCCGCGGCCTGCGCCTTTTCGTAAGCGTCCGGCCACGCGTAAACGAGCGTGCCCACCGCTTTATATCCGGCCGAGTAACTGACGGAGACTTTCAAAAACTCCGTCGCCGGTCGTCCTTCGATACCATAAACACGCACTCGATCGCGTCCGTCATCTTGCAAATGTATCGTCGTGAAATCCGCCACGACGTCGGGCGTGATGTACTCGTGCGGATCGCCCATTTCGTAAACCAGTTGTTCCTTCACTGAGGGAATGTTCACGCGCCCGCCAGTGCCTTCATGCTTCGTGATCACAAACGTGCCGTCGGGCGAACCCTCCGCAATCGGAAAACCAACGTTCGCTAGATCGGGAATGCTGCGCCATTCGTACTGGCAGTTTCCACCCGAACACTGTGCGCCACACTCGATAATGTGGCCGGCGATCGTTCCCGCAGCGAGGCGATTCCAATCGTCACTGGCCCAGCCAAACTCGTGAATCAACGGCGCGAGTGTGAGGCCCGTATCAGTCGCGCGGCCTGTGATCACGACCTGTGCTCCCTGTCTCAAAGCCTCGACCAATGGGGCCGCGCCGAGATAAACGTTCGCGCTCTGAATCGCATCGCGCACTGTCGACAGCGGCTCGCCCGTGTCCATGTTGCGCAACTCGATGCCGCGCGCGAGCAGTTCGTCAATGCGCGACATGATGTCGTCGCCGGTGACGATCCCGATCCGTACTTTTCCCGCGAGTCCGAGCGCACGCGCCGTTTCGACCAGCGCGTCAGCACAACCGCGCACGTTCACGCCGCCCGCGTTCGCCGTGACTTTGATATTGCGTTCGACACACGCCGGCAGAATGCGTCTCATCAAGGGAATGAAATCGCGCGCGTAACCAGCGTTTGGATCGCGTGCTTTTTGTTTCTGCATGATCGACATCGTGACTTCCGCCAGATAGTCGAGCATGAGGTAATCGATTGGTCCACCTTCAACCTGGCGCACGGGTGCGTCAGGAAGATCTCCCCAGAATCCCTGGCCTGCGGCTATGCGAATTTTTTCTTTCATCCGTGTTATCTGTGCCCGATGTAGACACAGATAACACAGATCGCACGGAGAAAACCAATTACCCGCGCGGCCGCGGACTCGGACTCGGCGTCGGGCTGGGAGTCGTGGTCGGACTCGGCGAAGGATTGGGCACTGGAGTCGGACTGCCGCTCGGACTCGGATTCGGACTCGGCGCAGGTTCCGGACTCGGAGTTTGCGTCGGCTCCGGACTCGGTGTTTGCGTGGGCTGCGGACTCGGAGTCTGCGACGGCGTCGGAGTTTCCGGCGTGGGCTGAGTGGGCTGGGCCGGAGTTTCAGTCGGCTTCGTCGTCGGGGTCGTCGTACGTCTTGTATTGCCACGACGATTGCGCGCTGGTTTCGCCGGCGTGGTCACGTCAGTTGGCGTCGCTCCAGCTTCTGCCGGACTCGCCACCGTTGTTCCCGCTGCGGCTGGTGTTTGTCGCGAGCGACGCGCCATATTGCGCGACGACGAGAACGAGCACGGCATTGTCGCACCCGGAACCGACGTCAACGTCAGACGATTGCCTGACTTGTGTGCGCGCAATGAAACGATCTGCGGCGGTGTAGCCGCTGCTGCTCCCGCTGTTGTTGTCGTGGCCCCGGTTGGCACCTCACCCGTTTGTAATGCCACGGCTGTGTAACCGTGTGTAGTTGAAGCGACGATGCGTCCAGTTTTTCCGTCGGCAGTTGTGAACTGGTTGCCGTTGATCGTTAGCGTGGTGTCGCCCGTGAGACCAAGCGCGTCGCAGTTAAATGTACCCGCGTAAGTGCCCGATAGATCCGTTTGCGTGGATGCCATCGAGCTCATATTTTGCATCGGCATCTTTGCTGACATGGTCGTATCCGCAGGCGTGGTTTGATCTCCGGTCGTCGTCTCGTTCGCCGGAGTGTTCATCTTCATCTGACCCCGTTTCCGTTTCGGAGCCTTGGTCTTGGTTGTTGGTGTTGGTTGTGTTTGCGGAGTCGCTGGTTGGGTCTGCGGATCTTGCGCGCCCCGCGCCAGCACATCACCGACAATTAGCGAAAAAGCCAGCGTTGTGAGAAGCAACACTGAGCCTGAAACTCTCTTGCTCATGGAACTCTCCTCCCGTGTTCGTGTTCGTCGCGGCGCACGATAGCGATTACGCCGGCTGAGCTGATTGTTCAGGGGGCTTCTATTACAAGTGTGCGGGTAAGGATCTTGTATCACTCAGAGCGCCAGATCACAACCCTGAGTTTGCTGGTTAAACGAGGTTGGCAGGTAATACGAACTGACCGATGTGCGGGCCCGTGTAGTTCAGGCTCGTGCGCAACGAGAGTTCGAGCGCGTCGCGCGTGTGCTCCGGCGCGATCACGGCATCGACAAAGCCGCGCGCGGCGGCATACTTCGCGTCGAGCTCTTGATCGTAGGTTTGTCGCACTTTCTCCATCTCCGCGAGCAGCGCCGCGTCCGGACTCTGCCCAT
>DASXXL010000156.1:0-5737 GCA_036503085.1 Pyrinomonadaceae bacterium
GCCTTGTCGATCGTGAAGGTTGCTTGCGTGGCGACACTGCTGTTGTGATTGGTGTCACCAGCGAAAGTTGCGTCGGCCGTGGCGGTGCCAGCGTTGATGTTGTTGGCGTAGACGACGTTCACCGAGACGCTGAGATTACCGGCGCCGGTGGCTGTCGCTGAACACGGTGTTTGTGGCGAACCGTTGTAAGTAACGTTCGCCGGACAGTTGATGCTTGTCGACGAACCGGCCTTGTCGATCGTGAAGGTTGCTTGCGTGGCGACACTGCTGTTGTGATTGGCGTCGCCAGCGAAAGTTGCGTCGGCGGTGGCGGTGCCGGCGTTTGTGTTGTTGCCGTAGACAACATTCACCGAAACGCTCAGTGATCCAGGGCCCGTGGCCGTGGCGGAGCACGGCGTAAGCGGTGAACCATTGTAAGTGATATTCGTCGGACAACTGATTGAGGTCGACGAAGAGGCCTTGTCGATCGTGAATGTAACCTGAGTCGCGGTACTGCTGTTGTGATTCGCATCGCCAGCGAAAGTAGCATCAGCCGTGGCCGTTCCCGCGTTAGTGTTGTTGCCATAGACAACGTTCACTGAAACGCTCAGTGATCCAGCGCCTGTCGCCGTCGCGGAGCACGGCGTGAGCGGCGAACCGGTGTAAGTGACATTCGTCGGACAACTGATCGAGGTTGATGAAGCGGCCTTGTCGATCGTGAACGTAACCTGAGTCGCGACACTGCTGTTGTGATTCGCATCGCCAGCGAAAGTCGCGTCAGCGGTAGCCGTGCCCGCATTCGTGTTGTTGCCGTAGACCACCGTAACCGACGCGTTCAGTCCACCTGTGCCGGTGGCTGTCGCCGAGCACGGCGTCTGCGCTGCGCCGTTGTACACAACACTCGCAGGGCAAGTGATCGTCGTAGTCGAAGGAGCTTTGCCGATAACGACACCCGCGCTCGTCACCGCCGCACCAGGCGAAGTTCCAGTCGCCGCGACCGGCGTGACTTCGAATGTCAGTGTTTGGCCCACGTCCGCGCTCACTGTCGTGTACGTCTGATTCGTGCCGACGACTGTCGCGCCATTTCGTAACCAGCGGAACGTCGATGTGCCTTGCGCATCTCCGTCGGCGTCTGAATAGGTGTAGTTACCGCTTAAGAGTTGATTGAACTGAGCCGTGCCGGAAATCGAGACCGCACTAGCAACCGGCGCTACGTTCGGGCTCGCCACGACGAGCGTGCCGGTCGTTGTTACGGGAGCCGCTCCGCCCTGGCAACCCGATCCTTTTGCCACCGACACCGTAAAGTTGTAAGTGCCCGGCTGTGTTCTTCCCGCCATCGGACCTGAGTTCGTCGTGGTAATAGTCAACGTCGAACTCACGGCGCTGGTAGTCATGGTGAGCGAACTCGGATTGAACGTCGGAGTCGTGCCAACCGGCGCTGTTCCACTGTAGGTCAAGCTCAGCGTCAGCGCGCACGTGTTAGAGTTTCCCGCCTGACTTATGTTTACGCCATAAACCGCGCTGTTACCCGGCGCGACAGACACACTACCGGGACTCAACGTGACCGTGCCCGGTTGACTATCGGTGAACGTCGTCTGTGCCGTAAGACCGGAAGTCAATCCACGCGCGCCGACAAGGAACTTCATGTCGAGGTCATAATTCATGACCAGATAATCGCCGACAAAACTGCCAGCACCATCAGCGACGACGTCCATTCCTCTTTCCTGCGGCGTGTGCGGATCTTCGTGAATCTTCAGTCTGACAGTTTCGCCGGCCTGGAACCCGTGGCCGGTAATATGCGCAGTTTCACCCGGCGAGTAATCGAGTTTGTCTGTGGAGATCGCCGCGTTCGAGCTGTTGAAAAGCGGACTCGAGCTGAGGACCATGCCAGCGCTATTAACACCGCCAACAACGATTGCCTGACTCGACAGCTCGGTCATCGAATGGCTCGAACGATCGAACGTTGCGTCTGATTGTCCGTTGTGGAACAACGCGGCACGTGTCTGTGTAGACTGAATCTGTGAAGGCAAACTGGCGCAGGTATCACCCTCCGGCAGCACGTGCGCGTACGCGCCGAAGCTCTCGTAAAGCGGATCGTAAACCTCCATCGAACCATCGTTACTGCCGCCAATGATCTGCACCTTGCCGTCAAACAACAGGCGCAACTGCGGCCGCACGCGCGCGACTTTCAACGCGCTGTCGACCGGCGAAAAACTCGACGCCGGCGTGTCGAACACTTCACCCGAACTCAATTCATTGCCACTCGCATCACGACCGCCGACCACCAACACGCGCCCGTCCTGCAACAACACCGCCGAATGCATCGCACGCGCGGTCTGCAAACTTCCTGCCGCCGAAAAGCCCGACAGATCCGCGGCCAACAGTTCAGCCGTGCCATTCGCATCGCCACCGACAACCAGCACGTTGCCGTTAGCAAAAAGCGTCGCGCTGTGTCCGGCACGCGCAACGCTCATCGCTGGTCCACTGGTGAAAGCGCCAGTAGTGGGATCGAAGATCTCGGTTGACGTTAACGCTCCCGACGAATTGCGACCGCCGATAAGCAACACGCGTCCGTCAGCCAACAACGTCGCCGAGTGATCGGTGCGCGCTTCGTTCATGTTGCCCGCGGGTGAGAAGGTCGTGTCAGACGGATCGTAGATCTCGGTCTGGTTCAATGGACCACTGCTGTTTTCGCCACCGGCAATCAACATGCGTCCGTCAGCTAAACGCGTCGCAGTATGGCCACGACGCTCAGTCGCCATTGTCGAACTCGAAGTCGCAAGCGCAGCTTCTTCCGTTTCAAGCGCATGATCCGAAGACGCAGCCTTTGCGGCTGGTCCAGCGCCGATCATCGATGCCGCTTTGGCAAAGAACATTCGACTCAGCGAGCTGGCGGACGAACTGGTCGTCGCCAATGCGGTTGCCGCAAACGCGACGATCGCGATCAGCGCAGCGAGTCGAAGGGAACGATTTGTTCGGTTGGTGAGTGTGCGAAGAGCAGACTGGCGTCGAGTCGGGGGCAGAAACATTCTCATGAGACTCCTAGATAGAGATAAAGGCCCGGGCTTAAGAGCCTGGCCGAAACATTATTGGGCTTGCTTGAGAAGTCTTTTCCGTAGAATCGCTGAGTCGGCTCGAGAGCGCGATTCCCGCACGAGAAAGGAAAATTACTTCAAGTCACTCCCGGGTTCGATACCAGCTAGCCGCAAAACAACCCCTCTGGGCGAGGCGCTGGTGACAATTGCTACTCGGTTCTTCGCTAGAGAGGAACATAAAGCCAGCGAGTCCGCAGTTGTGTAGGCGAGCCCTCTGCAAGGCCTGGGCCATGCGCCCGAAAGGCTCACGAGAGATAGAAAACTGCGGGAAAGTAAGAACTTAAAGCGGCACAGCGCCGCAATCGTCGAGATGGGGTGCGCGCGACGCGCTGCTCGCCAGCGCGCACCTGTAGCAGAACGCGCAGCACCGCTGCTCGGCTAGCAGTGTCCAGCACGATGAGCTTTGCCCGAAGTGCTTTCTCTGTGTCTCTGTATCTCTGTGGAACTCATTTGCAGGAAAAACTAACCACAGAGACACAGAGGCACAGAGAAAACCGTTGAGCAAGAGACTTTTCGGGCAAAGCGACACGATGAGGAATGAGCGCTGAGCGAAGTGTTCCGATCAGCGCTCGTTCAGTGTCCGCGAAGACTGCCAGTGTCCCCGAAGGACTTCGAGACCTAAAACTTCACGACGGCGACCGTGGTGTAGAACAACAGCGCCAGCCGAGCCAGCAGGCCCGAGGATTCTGATTTAGGATTCACTGCGGCATTCACACCGTTTGGTGGAGCGGTCGCGGATGCCGAAGCGGAGCCCTCCGTAAAGCACACAACAAACGAATCCGTGTTGCTGCCGCAGCTTGTCGACGAGCTGTCGACGACGCTGACGGTGTAAGTTCCGGGACCCGTCAAAGCGAGGTCGGCTGAGTTATTCGTGACCGCCACGCCGTTCTTCTTCCAGGTGAAGGTGTAAGGCGCGACACCGCCCGTGACCGTCGCATGAAGATGCGCCGTGCTCAGGCACGCGTCCGCCAAACTGATCTCCACCGTTGGGTTCGAGTTGATGGTGATCGTCATCTGGTCATTCGCTGGACCACACGAGCCCGCGGGATCGTTCGTCGTCAGCGTGAGCGTTACCGAGCCCGCAGCGATTTCGGCGGCCGACGGCGTATAGACGGCATTCAACGTACTCGCGTTTGGATTGAACGTTCCCGTGCCGCCACTCCACGAAGCACTCAACGCCGAGCCGCTGAAGCTGCCGTTGAGCGTCACACTCGGATTACTTGCGCAGACAGCCTGGTCCGCTCCGGCGTTAGCACTAGCCTTGGGCGACACTGTCAGGTCTACGGTACTCACTGCATCAGCACACGACGCGCCAGTGACTGTTAACAGCGCTCTGACGGTCCCCACACCAGCAAGCGTGATTGTTGGATCTTCATCGCCGGGATTAACGATTGTCGCCGTTGTGTTGCTATGCGCTGCGTCGATGGTCCATGTCCGAGTGCCACCGGCCGGCACGGTTGACGAAGCATTCATGAGAAACGAGAAGCCATCGAGTTCACAGTGTTCCTGATTGGCGCCCGCGCTAGCTGCTGGTTGTTGATGCACGCGCACGGTTGCCGTGCAGACCTGCGAACCACCGGCGTTCGAGGTCGTCAGCGAGATTGTGTACGACCCCGCGCCGCCGGTGGTTACGTTCGCGGAGATCGTGCCGTCTGAAGGATCGGTATCGGAACTGCTGATGAAAGCGTTCCCGCCGTTGTTCACGAGTGAGAACGAATACGTCTGGTCGGGGACGGCAGTGCCTTGCAACGCATGCGTCGTAACTGCGGTCAAGTCGCAAACGTCGATGTTATCGTTCGTCAGTGCGCACGGATTAGGCGCTTGTACGGCTGCCGCGGACAACGATCGATCCTGGTTTCCACCGCTGCTGTCGAGTGAGATCAGACGCGTGTGATACGGCGAGCCGCTGATGCCTGACGCGGAATTTCCCGCGCCCCAATCGACTGCTCTCGCGATGTGGCCGCCCCACGCCATGACCACAGTCGAGTTCACGGCGGTGAATTCGATACTGATGCGCGTCGAGGCTTGTGCCTGCGACAGATCGCCCTGCGGGTTAGAGTAGGTCATCTTGGTGATTGTGCCGTTGAACATCGTCATCCGGCGTTGGGCCACCGGCAAAGCGTTGAAAGCATTTTCGGGCAAACCCGGAATCGGAGAATTGACACCGGTAGGCGCCGGAATATCAAACGTGGTGAAGTTCGCGGGATTGCAACCGGGCACGATGTCTTCGGGGTGATTTGCCGGCCCGCACGGTTGTACGCTTTCGTTGATTCGCTGGTAGTGCGTGATGAAGTCGATGGCGTTCGCACCGCTGTGCCTCACGTCCCATTCGATCACCACCGTGTGAGTACCGGGCGACAGATTCTGCATCACCATGCGATAGGGAATCGACTGGCCTTCCTGATAGTGCGCGTTTGACGCGCCGGCATTGCCATTGACCCAATCAGCCGGGTTGTCGCAGGAGTTCGGCACGGTCACGTCGCAGCCGACACCTCCGTTGCGCACCTGGCTGAGATCCGCCGAAGCAAGTTTGGCAGGCGTCATGGAATTCGAAGCAGAGACTGGGCGGAAGTTTGTCGAGCCGACCAAACACGAAGCCAGCAGCGCGAGGACGCTGGCACCGAGGATTATGATTCGCGTGCGGACACTACTGCTCGAGCGAT
>DASXXL010000157.1:0-2816 GCA_036503085.1 Pyrinomonadaceae bacterium
TTGCTGCCGACAACCGCCGGTGTGGGCCACATTCTGGCCGGACTTTTGATCCGGCCAGAACAGCCACAAACGCCTCAACTCGACGAGGTCGTCTCACCGCCACGCGAGTTGAAGAGCCCACGAGAGGTGAGCAGCGTCACGGAACGCACGACAAACCTACTGTCGTGAGCCCGGCAGACGAATCGCGTAATCGGGCCAGCAGTTGAGACTCCACGGATCGTCTTCTCCCTGCTCGTTGAACCCGAATATGAACGCGGGAGTCGGCGCTGCCGGAGCCGCGAACTTCGGATCCAACGCCTTCGCAATTTGATCGCGCGCGTCCGCAAGATGCGCCCGCGTCTCGCGATCGGAAGCCCGCTGCATCGCCGCGCCGATCGCGTTACTCAAATCACGAAGCTCGGCTTTGATCAACGCGCGATAGTCGTCAGTAACCGACGGCCGCACGTTCAACTTCGCCGACAGCAGATCGATATACGAGTTCTGCAAGTTGCGACGATAAACGTCGATGTGGATCGCGCCCGCACGCGGCTCGATCTCGCTCCAGATTCCACGACGCAGATCGCCCATGAAATCAGCCGGCCGGTAAGCAGCCGCGCCGTCGATCGCTTCCTGCTCGACGAGACGATCGAAACGAGCATTGTTCAGCAGCGAATTGAGAATGCGTTCCTGCGCGAGGTTCACGCGAGCCACTGCACCCGCCGCCTCGATGCGTCGCAGAATCTCAGGCTTGAGCGCCCACGTCGGTGTGGCAAACGCGTTCTCGTTCAGGAAACGCACGGCTGCCGCCTGTCTTTCCCGCGGCACGATCGTAAAGCGCACGCCTTCCTGACCCGCATGTTTCTGTTGTGAATTGAAACCGCCGACGATTTGCGTAACGTGATTCAACTCGGTCGCCCACTGACCTAACATGCGGCCGTAAAGCTCGTCGAGATCGTCGTACGGCTCGCCGGGATGCGACGTCGCCGGCAGCAACATGTCGGCTACGCGCTTCAGGTTCTTGATGCCGAGCGCTGTTGATGCGACTGCGTCCGCGTCACCCACCGCTTCGGTGTTCTCACCCGGATCAGAACCACGCGAATCGGCGGTCGAGAAGCGCAGCCACGGCTTCGTGTCCTGCTCGCGCGCCCACGCGTCGAGAGTTTTCTTTTCGTCGTCAGGCGTCTTCGCGCCGGGAATCGGTTTGTAACCCCACATCGTGGCCCACTTGTCGTATGGACCAATCTGCGGAATCAGGTTCTCGACCGGAATGTTGTCTTCCGGCTGTGCAACGTAGTTGAAGCGCGAGTAGTCCATCAACGTCGGCGTGTGGCTCATCGTCTTCAGCCACTGCGGATCGCGCACCTTGTCGGCCGGATATTCCGCGCTCGCTTTCATATTGTGTTGAAAACCTAGCGTGTGTCCTACTTCGTGAGCGACGACATATTCGACAAGTCGTCCCATCAGGTCATCCGGCAACGGCAAGTGCTTCGCGCGGGGATCGAGTGGTCCAACCTGGAGGAAGTACCAGTCGCGCTGCAGGTTCATCACGTTGTGGTAATACTGAATGTCCGACTCGAGAATCTCGCCCGTGCGCGGATCCGAAACGTGCGGACCGGAAGCGTTCTCTATCGTCGATGGCAAGTAACGAATCACTGAATACCGCGCGTCTTCGGGATCCCAATACGGATCTTCTTGTTTCGACGGCGCTTCCTTGGCGATGATCGCATTCTTGAATCCGGCCGCTTCAAACGCGGGCTGCCAGTCTTCAATTCCCTTCTTGATCCATGGCACCCACTTCGTCGGCGTCGCCGGATCGACGTAGTAAACGATCGGCTTCACCGGCTCGGAAATCTCCGCGTTTGGATCTTTCTTTTCGAGCCGCCAGCGCGTGATGTAAGTGCGTTGCGGCGCACGTTGTTCGTCGATGCCGTAGTCGTATTTGCGCACCGAGAAATAACCGACGCGCTCGTCAAACAGCCGCGGCATCATCGGGTGTTCCGGAAGCTTGACCATGCTGTAGTGCATGACGACGGTCGCGTTTGTGCCGGCGCGCATGCCCTGGGCAAACGGGTTCGGCGCGGGCTGCGGTCCACCGCCGCCACCGCCGGGATTCACGTCCGGAGGCGACGTGTAAGTCTGCGAGACTTCGACTTCGATGTTTGTCGGAAACGACTTGGTCTTCTCGATGAAAGAGCGAGTCGCGTCGAAACCGCGCGCGCGCAGACGCGTCCGGGCGCTGAACTCCGTCACTTCAGTCGTGAACAGACGCGTCACATCGATCACAGCAGACTCGTCTTTACCGAACGCCTCGATGTTGAAGGCCATGATGATCGTGTCGTTGTTCGCGGCCTGAACCGCACGCGACACCGGCAGACCAGGATCCGCGACCACGTCGTAAGAGACGTTGCGCAGCAGAATGCGATTGCCGTGGCGTTCCCACTTCACGACGCGATTGCCCGCGGCCTGGCCGCCGTAACCGACGCCGAGAGTGGTCTTCGCGATCTGGCTGACCCAGAGAAACTCCTTGTTGAGCTCGCTCTTGGGAATTTCGTAATAGACCTTGTCTTTGACGTTATGAACGGTGAAAACGCCGGCGTCTGACTTGGCGTCTTTAGTGATCACGCGATCGTAGGGCTTCGGCTCGGTCGATTGCTCGGGTCGTTGCGGCCGCTCCTGACCACCGCCGGCGCCGCCAGCGGGTGGTGTTGGCGGATCCTGCGCCGAACTGGTCGCGCCCGAAGGTGAAGCCAGGAAGAAGAGAGAAACAATTACTGAAAGAACAAGAACAGGGAGAGCGAGAGACCGGGGTCGCATTCGCATGCGTAGAGCTCCTTCCG
>DASXXL010000158.1:0-8987 GCA_036503085.1 Pyrinomonadaceae bacterium
GGCCCGGTCACGAGAATGAGGGTCGCTATCGTGTGTGCACTGCCGATTACTTCAGCACCATGCGCATTCCGATCGTCAAGGGCCGCGCCTTCACTGAGCAAGACAAGGCCGGTGTCACGCCAGTCGTAATCGTGAATGAAACATTGGCGCGCAAGCACTGGCCGGGCCAGGACCCGATCGGCAAACGCATTCGGTTCGACTATCCGATCGACAAAGCGCCGTGGATGGAAATTGTCGGCGTCAGCAAAGACGTGCGGCACGAGCTGACGCTCGAAGTCACACCCGAGCTCTACCTGCCTCACCCACAGGATTCGTGGAACTCGATGGTGCTCGTTGCTCGCACCACCGTCGATCCGACATCGCTCGCGGGCGCGATTCGCCAGAGCGTTTGGGCCATCGACAAAGATCAACCGGTGTTTGATGTGCGCACGATGGACGAAGTGCGTTCGATCTCGGTCGGGCTGCAAACGTTTTCGTCACTGATGATCGGAATCTTTGCGGGTATCGCATTGTTGCTGGCGTCGATCGGGATTTACGGCGTGATGGCTTTCGTGGTGACGCAACGCACGCAGGAGATTGGCATCCGCATGGCGCTCGGTGCGCGCGGCGTGGACGTGTTGCGGCTGGTCCTTGCGAATGGAATGAAGCTCGCCGTTATCGGCTTGCTTATCGGTTTGGTGACTGCGTGGGGCGTGACGCGGTTCTTCGCGAAACTGTTAGTGGGAGTGAAGCCGACAGACTTGCTTACTTTCGCTGTCGTGTCGGCGTGTTTGTTGGCGGCGGCGTTTCTCGCTTGCTATATCCCGGCGCGCCGCGCGACGAAGGTCGATCCGTTGGAGGCGTTGCGTTACGAGTGAAAGGCAATCCGCAGATTACGCAGAAAGTAATCTGTGGAATCTGTGGATGGTTTGATATGGCAGGTTTGTACAAAGACATTCGATATGGCGTCCGGATGCTGTTGAAGCATCCGATGTTCACGACTGTGGCCGTGCTCACGCTCGCGCTCGGCATCGCGGCAACCACTGCCACGTTCACAGTCGTCGATGGCGTACTCTTACGGAAACTGCCCGTCGCCGATCCGGATCGCGTTGTCATAATTCACAATCAACTACCGAAGATAAACTTGCCGCGCACGCAAGTTTCCGCGTTGCAGTATCTGGACTACAGCCGGCAAAGTGACGCGTTTGCCTCAACGGCCGCTCTCAGCACGCGCAATTTTAATCTCACCGGCGTCAGCGTCCCCGAACGTTTACAGGCGGGACGGGCCACTGCGAGTTTCTTTCAAACTTTGGGAGTGAATCCTGTCGTTGGCCGCTTCTTTACCGCGGACGAAGAGAGGCCTGGCAACGAACACGTCGTCGTTTTGAGCAGCGCATTGTGGAAACGTCTCTTCACTGCCAACCCTGGCGCAATCGGTGGTTCGCTTCAGCTCAACGCTGACAATTACAAGATCGTCGGCGTGGCGCCGGAAGGACTCGAAGAGCTCTATCCGAATATCAATCTTTGGCTCCCGATGGCTTTCTCGCCACAGGAGCTCTCCGAAGCCCGTCGCTCGAGCCTTGCTTTCACCATGCTTGCTCGCTTGAAACCGGGCGCGAGCATCCAACAGGCGCAGGCCAGCATGACGGCGGTCGCTCGCAGTACTCCCGGAAAAGACGCTGACAGTTTCAACATCGAAGTCCGTTCGTTGACGGATGAATACGTGAGCGACGTGCGCCGGCCGCTCTTCGTGTTGTTGTGTGCGGTGGTCGCGGTGTTGTTGATCTCCTGCGCGAACGTCGCGAATCTCCTGCTGGCCCGAGCGACCGCGCGGGGTCACGAGATCACCGTGCGTGCAGCTTTGGGCGCGCGCCGCAGACGTCTCATTCAGCAACTATTGACCGAAAGCCTGCTCGTTGCGTTGACGGGCGGTGTGCTCGGCGTGCTCTTCGCTTTTTGGGGCACGAAAGCGTTACTCGCGTTTGCGCCGGCGAACCTGCCGCGTCTCAACGCAATTCATCTCGATCTCAAGATTTTATTTTTGAGCATCGGCGTGTCGCTCGTGTGCGGTGTGCTGTTTGGATTGGCCCCCGCATTGACTGCATCGAACACGAACCTCGTTGCTTCGTTGAAGGAGTCGGAGCGCACCGATTCAGCGAGCGCGAGTCGACAATGGTTGCGCCGAACTTTCGTTGTGGCGGAAGTCGCCACCGCGCTCGTGCTACTCGTCTCCGCGGGACTGCTGGTCCGAAGTTTCGCCAAAGTTCTCGACGTGCAGCCGGGCTTCGATCCGCACAACGTTCTGACGCTGCGTCTCTCACTGCCAACTGCTCAATACAACAACGCGACGAAAGTCGCGGCGTTCTACGACGACGTGCTGGCGCGAGTGTCTGGTTTGCCGGGCGTAGTCCAGGCCGGCGCGGCTTATCAAACGCCTTTCACACCCGGCGGCGACAACTCCATCTTCTTCGTGCGCGATCGACAAGCCGGGCCAGACGCGCCGCCGCCTCATGCCGATTATGGTTTCGTCTCCGCAAACTACTTCAAAGCTATCGGTCTGCCGATTCTCAAAGGCCGCGACTTCCAACCGCAGGACATGCGCGCCGGTGATTACTTCGCGCCCAACTCCGTCGCGATTGTCGATGAAGAGTTAGCGAAACGTTATTGGCCCAACGGCGACGCGCTCGGTGGCGGAATCAGTTGGAGCGCGCAGGGACCATGGGCCACCGTCGTCGGCATCTGTGCGACTGCGCAGTTAAACGATCTCACTGAGAAATCGAAAGGCACTTTCTATCTGCCTTCATACATTCAGAGTTCGACGCTGGTCGTTCGCACTGCCGGAGATCCCCGTTCACTCACTCAAGCGGTACGCGATCAAGTTCTCGCGGTCGATCCAAATCAGCCGACATACGACGTAAAAACGATGGAAGAGCGAGTAGCGCTGACGCTCGAAACGCGTCGCTTCGCCGTCGTTCTGCTCGGCATCTTCGGCGGACTCGCGCTGTTGCTTGCGGCGATCGGTTTGTACGGCGTGCTCGCGTTCACCGTTTCGCAACAGACACGCGAGATCGGCATTCACATCGCTCTCGGCGCCCGCGCGCGCGACGTTTTGCTGATGGTTATCAGGCAGGGAATGTCGCTGGTCCTGATCGGCATCGGCTTCGGAATGCTGGGCGCGTACGCCTTGACGCGAACCATTCGCAGTTTGTTGTTCGAAGTCGCCCCCACGGACTCACTGACGTTTTCGATCGCGGCGTTGCTGCTGGCGCTGGTCGGGTTTCTCGCTTGTTACCTGCCCGCACGCCGCGCGACGAAGGTCGATCCATTGGAAGCACTTAGGTACGAGTAATTGTTATGGAATCTCTAATCAAGGATCTCAAGTACGGACTGCGCAGCCTCGCGAAGCGCAAAGGCTTCGCGGCGATCGCGGTGCTCACGCTCGCGCTCGGCATCGGCGCCAACACGGCGATCTTCACGCTCGTGAATGCCGTGATGTTGAAGTCACTGCCGGTCAGTCATCCGGAACAGCTCGTGTTGTTCAGCGACACGACCGGTGAGGGCACTTCAGTTCACGACGTGCCGATGACGGGTGAATGGAAGCGCTTCTCGTACCCTTCCTATCTTTACTTCCGCGAGCACAATCAATCATTTCAGGACCTCACTGCGTTTCGCAGCGGCGAGAGCCGCTTGAGTGTGCGGCGCGGCGCAGTCCAGGGCGCGGCCGCCACGCGCGCTTCGGGACATCTCGTGGCCGGCAACTATTTTTCGCTGCTCGGCGTGACTCCGCTGCGTGGCCGTCTACTCACGCCTGAAGACGACAAACCAAACGCGTCGCCGGCCGCGGTGTTGAGTTATCGCTATTGGGACCAGGAGCTAAACCGCGATCCGTCGATCGTGGGCCAAACGTTCATCGTCAACGGCACAAACTTCACGGTCGTCGGCATCGCGCCGCAGGAGTTCTTCGGCGTGCGCGTGCGCAAACCACCTGACTTCTGGCTGCCGCTCGCGTTTCATCCGCAAGTGGAGCTGCGCAAATCTTTTCTCGACAACAACCAGGTCTCGTTTCTGATGCTGCTCGGCCGTCTGAAACCCGGCGTGACGTTGGACCAGGCGCAAGCGGGAATTAATCTTCAGTTGCGGCAATACCTGACTGAATTAGCCGGCAGCCAGCTTACTGAGGAACGACAACGCGGCATTCAAAACACGTACATCAAGCTCGCCGAAGGCAGCGGCGGCATTTCGGGTTTGCGCACGCTCTATTCGAAACCGCTGCACATGCTGATGGCCATCGTCGGCATGGTGCTTTTGATTGCGTGTGCGAACGTTGGCAGCTTGCTGCTCGCGCGGGCGACCGCGCGCAAAGCGGAAATCTCGTTGCGCATGGCGTTGGGCGCGAGCCGCTGGCGCATCATTCGGCAACTGCTTACCGAGAGCATGTTGCTGGCGGCAGTAGGCGGAATTTGCGGCGTGCTGTTGGCCCAATGGGGCGTGACAATCCTCGTCAATATCGTTGCCGAAGAAACGCCACTCGACACACGTCCTGATGCCGGCGTGCTCGCGTTCACGCTTGGCGTTTCGCTTGTTGCGGGATTGTTGTTTGGTCTCATACCGGCGATTCGTGCCAGCAAGACGGATCTCGCGACCGCGATGAAAGAGAAGGCGCGCACGAGCAGCCGTCTCAGGCGCCTGAGCCTGTCGTCGGCGATGGTCGTGTTGCAGGTCGGACTCTCGATGGTCCTATTGACCGGCGCCGGTATATTCGCGCGCAGCTTACTGAACCTGCAACGCGAAAACGTCGGCTTCGATCGGTCCAACATACTGCTGCTCGGGATCGATCCGCGTCTCGCGGGTTATAAACCGGCGGAGCTCCCCGCGCTTTATCAACAGATACTCGATCGTCTCGGCAGTCTGCCAAACGTGCGCTCAGTTTCGATGGCTACCTATTCGCCGATGAGCGGTACTCATCGTGGCAGTAGCATCGAGATACCAGGATACACACCGCAGCCTGATGAAAACGTTGTCGTCGAAGACATGCTCGCTGGGCCAAAGTACGCGGAGACGCTCGGCATTCCTCTGCTGCGCGGACGAGATCTCGAGATCCGCGACAACGTATCAGCGCCGCGCGTCGCGCTCGTTAACGAAGCGTTCGCCAATCGCTATTACAAAGATCAAAACCCCGTTGGCCGCAACTTCACCTTCGACGACGAAACAGACAACGGCAAGATGCTCGAGATTGTGGGCGTTGTGGGCGACGTCAAAACCGAGGACGCGCGCGAGAAACAGGAACCGGCAGTCTATCGACCCATCCTTCAGATTGCCGACGAAGCCGCTTACAGCGTCAATATTCAAGTCCGTACCAACGGCGATCCCAACTCCTTCGCGCAACCCGCGCGGCAAATCATCAACAATGTCGACGATAAGATTCCGATCTTCGGCGTGACGACGCTCGAACAACAGGTCCACAACACTCTCGAACAAGATCGATTAATCGCGCAGCTCGTGAGTTTCTTCGGCGCGCTCGCGTTGATGCTCGCGTGCATCGGTTTGTATGGCGTGATGGCCCACGGCGTTGCGCGGCGCACGAACGAGATCGGTATTCGCATGGCGCTCGGCGCGCAGGGCGGCAACATCGCTTGGATGATTCTGCGCGAGACGTTGACGCTCGTAGTGCTTGGTCTCGTGATCGGTGTGCCGACCGCGCTCCTGGCCGCGCGCTTTGTCTCCGCGCAGTTGTTTGGTCTGCAACCGGCTGACCCGACCGCGCTCATCGGCGCCGCTGTGGTGTTGACGCTCGTTGCGCTGCTCGCGGGTTATGTGCCGGCGCGCCGCGCCTCGCGCGTGAATCCGTTGAATGCACTGAGGTATGAATGATGGACTCCCTAATCAAAGACCTTCGGTTTGCGATTCGCAGCCTGATTAAACGCCCGGGCTTCACCGCTATCACGTTGATCGCGCTCGCGCTCGGCATCGGCGCGAACACCGCGATCTTCAGTCTCGTGAACGCCGTCATCCTGCGGCCGCTGCCTTATCCTGATTCCGATCGACTGGTGTGGATGTACGGCAACATTCGCAACGGCGGCAATCGCGCGAGCGTCTCGCCACTCGATTTCCAGGACTATCGAAATCAGAACAAGACATTCGAACAGTTTGCGGCCACATCCACCATTCCGCTGCCAATTACTCTTACCGGCTCCGGCGAGCCCGAACGTCTTCAGACCTCGCTTGTCACCGGCAATTTCTTTCAGACGTATGGCGTCGCGCCCATCCTCGGTCGCACCTTCACTCTGGAAAACGAAAAGCCCGGTCAGAACCAGGTCGCGGTGCTGAGTTACGCACTGTGGCAGAAACGTTTTGGCGGTGATCCCGCGATCATCAATCGGACAATCCTGCTCGATGGTAAAGCCTCGCAGGTAATCGGCGTGATGGGCCAGGACGTGGTTTTTCCACACGTCGTCGACTTGTGGACGCCGATGGTCTTCGAAGGCGATCCGGACATGAATCAACGCAAGGCGCATTTCCTTCGGCCCATCGGACGACTCAAACAAGGCGTCAGTCTCGCCCAGGCGCAAGCAGACACGGATCTGATCGCTGCTCAACTCGAGCGACAGTTTCCTGATTCAAATACCGGCTGGAACCTGCGGCTCATACCCTTGCGCGAACAACTCGTCGGTAGCACACGCACCACGCTGTTCATTCTGTTCGGCGCGGTTGGGTTCGTACTGCTGATCGCCTGCGCGAACGTCGCGAATCTTTTATTGGTGCGCGCCGCGGCGCGAGAGAAAGAGATCGCGCTGCGAACGGCGCTCGGCGCAAGTCGCTGGCGCATTGTCAGGCAGATGATTACCGAGAGTTTGCTGCTCGCGCTTTGCGGCGGCGCACTTGGTGCGTTGTTGGCGACGTGGGGTGTGCAAGTACTCCTGAAGTTGAGCGAAGGCACTCTGCCGCCGACGGCGAACGTGAAGATCGACACGACGGTGCTCGCTTTCACTTTACTAATCTCAATTATCACCGGACTGCTCTTCGGCCTCGCGCCGTCGCTGCGCACGGCCAGAGTGAACCTGATTGATTCTTTAAAGGACGGCGTGCGCGGCGCGGGCGAGAGCACGCTGCGGAATCGCACGCGTAGTTTGCTCGTCGTGTTTGAGAGCGCCATTGCCGTGATGTTGCTGATCGGCGCGGGCCTGTTGGTGCGAAGTCTCATCGCCTTGCAAAACGTCAATCCCGGTTTCGATCCGGAGAGCGTACTGACGCTGCGGATCGATCTCTCGCGAAGCAAATACGACAAGCCGGAAAAAAGCTCGAACTTCTTTCAGCAGCTCGAAGCGCGTGTCGCTGGTTTGCCGGGAGTTGAAACCGTTGGGTTGGTTACGGAGCTGCCGCTTAGCGGCCAGCCCAACGACATCCCGTTCACCGTCGAAGGCCGCCCCCCGGTTAAGCCCGGTGAGGAATACGACGCGGACTTTCGGCGCGTCAATGAAAACTATTTCAATGCCCTGCGCATTCCTTTGCTGCGCGGCCGCAACTTCACTGAACAGGAAGTCAGGCAAGGCGACAAGCTGACAGTTGTCAGTCAGCAACTCGTCGACATCGTGTTTCCGAATGAAGACCCGTTGGGCAAACGGCTGGTGAGCGCCATGGGTGGACAAGCTTTCGAGATCATCGGCGTCGTCGGCGACCTGCGCCACAGATCGCTCGAAAGCAATCCATTCCCGACGATGTACTTTCCGACGCTCGCGTCAGGCCGGACCAACCTCGTGGTTCGTACGCATGGCGATCCGATGAGCATCGTCGGCGCGATACGCAAAGAGGTGCAGGCGATCGATCCGGATCAGCCGATCGCGGCCGTCAGGCCGATGACTGAATGGGTCGAAACGTCAGTCGCGGCGCCGCGTTATCGCACGACATTGCTCGCGTTGTTTGCGGCGCTCGCGATGGTGCTCGCGGCCACCGGGATCTACGGCGTGATGTCGTATTCAGTCGCGCAACGGACGCATGAGATTGGGGTGCGCATGGCGCTCGGCGCGCGCCGCGCTGACGTGCTGAAGCTCGTCGTGCGTCAGGGAATGCTACTCACGATCGTCGGTGTAATTGTCGGTTTGGGTGGCGCATTCGCATTGACGCGGGTGATGTCGAGTTTGATGTTCGGGGTAACGACCAAAGATCCGATCACGTTCGTGGTTGTTGCGGTGCTGTTGATCGCGGTCGCTTTCATCGCTTGCTTCGTGCCTGCACGACGCGCAACGAAAGTCGATCCATTGGTCGCTTTGAGATACGAGTGAGGGGTTAGAAATGCTGCAAGATTTACAGTTTGGTTTACGGACGCTGCGGAAGAACCCGGGCTTCACCGCGGTCGCTGTTTTGTCGCTGGCGCTGGGCATCGGCGCGAACACGGCGATCTTTCAACTCGTGAACGCGGTGCGTCTCAAGACGCTGCCGGTTGCCAATCCGCAACAGCTCGTGAACGTCCGTCTCACTAACATGGACGGGTCGCGCGGCTCCAAGCCGGCGCCATACTCGTCGGTCACTAATCCGATCTGGGAACAGATTCGCGATCGACAACAAGCATTCTCCGGTGTGCTCGCGTGGGGCAGACAGGATTTCAACCTGGCCCAGGGCGGGGAAGTGCGTAACGCAAAAGGTCTCTGGGTCAGCGGCGACTTCTTCAACGTGCTCGGCGTACAACCCGAACGCGGCCGGCTGTTAACTACCGCGGACGATCAGCGTGGTTGCGCTGCTCCGGGCGCGGTGATCAGTCACGGTTTCTGGCAACGCGAATACGGCGGTGATCCAAACGTCGTCGGCCGCAAAGTCACGCTCGCAGACAAGTCTTTCGAAATCATAGGCGTTACGCCGGCGAGCTTTTTCGGTCTCGAAGTCGGCCGCACGTTCGACGTCGCTTTGCCAATCTGCGCGGATGCGATCGTCTCCGGCAAGAACAAGCGGCTCGATTCGGGCTTCAACTGGTGGTTGATGGTCACCGGCCGTTTGAAGCCTGGTTGGACCACGCA
>DASXXL010000159.1:0-5573 GCA_036503085.1 Pyrinomonadaceae bacterium
TGCCTGGGACCGCAGGCGTCTCGCCTGCAACTCACGACGATAGCGCCTTAATCGCAGCCTTGCAGGCGAGACGCCTGCGGTCCCAGGTAACGGCAGCCTTCGTTATCGACTTCGAGCGTTCTCACTGTTGAATCGATTTTGCGCGCACTGAAACAGCTTGCGATGCGCGCGCCGATCTCCTCCGTGTGGTCCGTGGCCAAAGCCAGAATACTTGGACCAGCGCCGCTGAGCGCGATGCCGAGCAGTCCGGGCATCCGCGGCAGCGCCAACGCTTCGGCGAGTCCGGGCACCAGCGACTCACGTTGCGGTTGGTGCAGTCGATCTTTCATCGCTTCCCATAACAATTCGTAACGCTGCTGTGCGATCGCGGCGGTGAAAAGCGCGGTTCGTTGCAGGTTGTGCACGGCGTGCGTGCGACTGAGGCTACGCGCCAAAGCGGCGCGCGCAACGTGCGTCGGCAGTTGCGAGTGAGGCGAGACGACGACCACGCGAATGTGCGGCGGCCAGTCGAACTTCGCGGAAGCCACGGTGCGATCGTCAGTGAGGCAACTGATCGTGAAGCCGCCGTAAAGCGAGGCGGTGACGTTGTCGGGATGGCCTTCGAATTCGGTGGCGTAGTTCTGAATCGCTTGCGCGCTCAAGTCGTGATCGGTGAGCAGCGACGACAGCTTGATGCCCGCCACGATCGCGGCGGCGCTGCTGCCGAGACCACTCGCGAGCGGGATCTCGTTGTGAACGTTCAACTCGACCGGCGGCAGCGAAACACCTTCGCGTCGCGCGGCAAACGTCATTGCGCGGCAGATGAGGTTAGCGGCGTTGCGCGGCAAAGCTTCGTTCTCCATCGCGCCGGTCGTGGTGACGAGGCACGGCTCCGCAGCATCGGGCACGACCGTCACGCGCACCGTCAGGTACAACTTCAGCGCGAGACCGAAGCAGTCAAAGCCTGGGCCGAGGTTTGAAGTTGAAGCTGGAACACGAACTTCCGTCATCACGCAAAACTCTTCACGATCACGTGAGATTCTTCAACACGGATTCAATCGCGCACGGCCGCGCGGCGACTCTCACGATCGAATTCGCAAACGTGCCGCGGATCGGCGTTTCGCGGTCAGCGTCAGGCGCAGTCAACGTTTGCCCGTGATACTTGATCACGTAGTCTGTATCTTTGAGTACGTGGCCCGTGAGCACCGCGACAACGCTTTCGTCTTTCTTGATCGATCCGTCGCGAACAAGCTTTCGAATTCCTGCTACCGTCGTTGCCGAAGCCGGCTCGCAACCGATCCCGTCGCGCCCGATCATCGCCTTCGCATCCGCGATCTCCTGCTCGTTGACCGTGATCACAAACCCTTCCGTCTCCCGCACAGCACGCGACGCCTTCTTCCACGAAACAGGCGCGCCGATCTTGATCGCTGAAGCTAACGTCTCCGGATCTTTTTCGTTGACGAACTCGACTGCATCGTTGTCAGTGGTCGACGCAGCGACGAACCGCGCAAACGGCGACGCCCCTTCCGCCTGAATCACACTAATCCGTGGCTGTTTTTGTGTTAATCCGTGGCTGACTAACTCACGAAACCCCTTCCCAAACGCCGAACTATTCCCCAAATTTCCACCCGGCACGACGAGATGATCAGGCGCATTCCAATCGAGCTGCTCTGCAAGCTCGAACGCCACCGTCTTCTGTCCCTCGATGCGAAACGGATTGATCGAGTTAACAAGATAGAGCGAACTCTGCTCCGCCAACTCCTGCACCACGCGCATGCACGTATCGAAGTTTCCCTCGACCTCCAGCACCTTCGCGCCGTAATCGAGCGCCTGCGCCAGCTTCGCTTCACTGACTTGACCGTCGGGCACGAGGATCGCGCACTGCATTCGCGCGCGCGCCGCATACGCCGCGAGACTCGCCGCCGTGTTTCCCGTGCTCGCGCACGCTACGAGACGCATGCCCAACTTGCGCGCCTGCGTCACCGCGACCGTCATGCCCGTATCTTTGAAAGATCCGGTGGGATTGTTGCCCTGGTGTTTGAGTTTCAGCGACGCGAGACCGCAGTAATCAGCGCAGCGCGGCGCGTCGTAGAGCGGCGTGTTTCCTTCACCAAGCGAAACAGCCTCAACCTCGCCGTCGAACGGCAAGAACTCGCGAAAACGCCAAACACCACTGCGATCGACCTTCTGATTCGAAGTCAGACGCTCGCGCCACAGTTTCCGCAACGACTCCGCATCGTGATCCAAAGAACCATCCGATTCAACGTCGAGCAAGTCGCCGCAGCGCGAACACACATACAGCCGCTCGTCGAGCTCAAACTCGCTCGCGCAATCGACGTTGATGCAGCGTTGCACAAACACGGGTGCTAAGCATACAACGAATCAAAACTATTGACATTGCGCCGTTCTTAACCTAAAGGTGAGACAGGTTGTTTTGAACAAAAGGAGACCCGAGATGAAGATCCCCCGTGTGGTTGGTTTATTGATTTGTTTGGCAATTCTGGCGACCGCTCAGACCGCCTTTGCCCAGGACGCGGACGCGAACGCAGCGCGCGACAAGACGCGCGAACGACTCAGCGCTTTGCTGACGCGCGTCGGACCCGACCTCAGCATCAATTTCAAACCGAGTTCGAAGTCACCATTCGTATTCACCGGCATATTGCGCGACGGATTGAAGAACGCGGAGTCCTTTGAAATCGTGATCAGCGTGACGTCGAAGGAGACGATTGGCTTCCGAATCTTTCCACACTACAAAGGCGGCTACATCAATATCGACAAAGCGCGAAACACCGCGGCGCTGCTGCGGAAGATCGCCCAGCTAAACGATTCGACGTTTCTGTTTTGGGGAGCGGACGACACGGGCGACGTCTTCACGGGCTACACCTTCACACTCGAGTCCGGCTTCCCCGATAAAGCAATCGAGATCGTGCTGCAGAGCATAAAGAACTCCGACCAGTTTGTCGGCGAGATGCGTCCCTCGATCGACGGCACCAATCCTTAACTAAAAAGTAAACCTGATCTGCGCGTCGATGCGGCGGTTGTAAGCGGGATTGCCACCGCCGCCAAACCCACCAAAGAAGCCCGCAGTCGAGGTCGACTGCCCGAATAACGACGAACCGAGATTGCCCACCGGCGTACCAAGGTTCGCGTGGTTCAGCAGGTTCTGAAAGTTCAGCGAGAACGTCAGATTGTAGCGACCGTTACCGCCAGCTCCCCCGAAACCACCGCCTCCGCCTGGTCCACCAAAGCCGCCGCCTCCGCGCGGACCACCGCCACCCGCGCCACCGGGTCCACGGCCGGCCATGCCGCCGCCCATGATGCCGCGTTGGCGTTGCTGCTGGTCCTGCTGATTTTGCTGGTTGTTCGCATTCCCGCCGCGGCCTTCAGAACCAAAACTCCACGTCTTGCTGACGCGCAGGTTCACCGTCGTCGATCCCGGTCCTTCAGCGAAGTTACGCGGAATCATCACGTCGCCAGGAGCAAACGTGAGCTTGAAGTTTCCAAACGGTGTGCAGCGGAAGAGCTTCGTCTGCGAACAATCCGCATCAGCGGGAGCAAATGCGGGACGCTCGTTGATCACGGTGTCGCCGTTGATGTCGCGGCCAAGGATGATATTGAACGGCCGGCCTGACTGCACGAAGCTCAACGGATTCAGCGAAATTCCCCATGGCACACGAAACGTTCCTGACAGCACGAAGCGATGCCTGATATCGCCGGAGGCGCGGCCGTACTCAGTGCTGAAGTCGTACGGGTTTGCGGGAAAACTCCCGATGCCGTCAGTGTCGCTCTTCGCAAATCCGAGCACGTAGTAAGCGTTCACCGACGCGTTGCGATGCAAACGGCTGCTGAAGTTGACGATGAATTGGTTCTGGTTGTAACGGCCGCTCGAGTCGTACTCAAACACGTTGCAAGTCGGCGACGGATTGACGTCGGTCGGAATGAAATCGGCGCAGTTCAACGGATGAATGCCGCTGCCTGGAACATTCGGAATAAACGTGCCCGGTAGCGGCGCATTCAGCGGCACCGTGCGCAGCACGTGCAACGTGCGGATGTTGATGTAGCTCGTGGCGACGGTGAAATTGTGTGGCAGTTGTCGCTCGACACTCATTACCGACTGCATCGTGTAAGGCGCTTCGATCCCGTTCTGAAGCCGATAGACAGTTCCCGGAACGGAAAACTGCAGCAACTGGTCCACCGTGGGAATGTTCGGGAAGAAGTCCGGATCGAGCACCGTGAATTGCTGCTGGTTAACGCCATTCAAACGCAGCGCCGTCATCGTCAGGTTTTCACTGACGCGATCGTAGAAGATGCCGTAACCACCGCGCACGACGGTCTTCGCTTGTGGACCACCGGGTTGCCACGCGAAGCCGACGCGCGGCGCGAAATTGAAATTGCTGTCGATGTTGCTCTGGTTTTCGTAACGCATGCCAAGACTCAGCGTCAGGTTCGGACGAACTTTCCAATCGT
Organism: Pyrinomonadaceae bacterium; assembly: GCA_036503085.1. GTDB lineage: Bacteria > Acidobacteriota > Blastocatellia > Pyrinomonadales > Pyrinomonadaceae > PSRF01. The sequence goes on from DASXXL010000159.1 coordinate 4,447, forward strand.
CCTGAACGTAACCGCCGAAGTCCCACTGGCTTACTTCGCTCTCCGGATTGCCGGCCGACAAACGAAACTGGCTCGCGCCGCCGCCGGCCGCGCGAATCTGAGCCGGAGTCGCGCCCTGCGCCTGCAAGAGCAGCGTGGTTTGATAGCGTTGAATACTGGTCAGATCACCCAGACCGCCCGAGAACGTGAACGTGCCGCCGAAATTCTGTGGCGAAAACTGCGAATTCTTGACCCAGCGCAACCGGCCACCCACCTTCAATGAATGCTGGCCCATCGAAAACGACGTGTTGTTAGTCAGCTCGGCTTCGTCGTCGGTGTTGTGTGATTGTCCGATCTGCGAACCGCCGCCCGTAAAAGCGTCCTGCACTTCGATCGTCGGAATCGAATTATCGGCGTCTTGTTCGCTGCGGCTGTGCTGAAACTGGAAGCGTGTTTCGTTGACGATCGTTTTGCTGATCACCGACGTCTCCGTCAACTGCACGCTCTGTTCGGTCTGCGCCGTGTCATACGCGCGCGTGGGCAGCGAGAAGCCGCCAACGCCGGTCACGCGCGAGGTGCGCGTGTAGTTGTAACGGCCGACGAGCGTGTTGCTCGCGTTGAGCTGGTAGTCGATGCGCGGGCTGAAAGTCGTGCGCCGGCTCGGAATCGGAAACGTATCGCGGAAAGCGACGATGTTGTTATTCGCGTCGAGGACGGTGGCTACGATGAGCGATGCGTCGTCGATGTCGCGCTTGTCGAAGTCGGCGAAGAACGAAGCTTTCTTCTTGGAGATCGGGCCGCCGAAGTTGCCGCCGTACTGGCGCGTCTGGATCGACGGACGATTGTCGGCAAACGGATTGCGCGCGTTCAGCGCGTCGTCGTTGAAGTTGAAAGAGACCTGGCCGCGAAAACGATCCGTGCCCGGCTTCGTCAGGATCTCGATACGGCCGAATCCGAGCCGATCGTATTCGGCCGAGAACGGATTGGAATTGATGCGGATCTCGCGAATGGAAGCGCGCGGCGGCAGACGGCCGCCGGTAAAACCATCGACGAAGATCTGGCCGCCGTTTGGACCAGCGGATGGTCCAGCCAATGCTTGCAACGCCGCTGCAAGATCATCCGGGTCGTCGGGCAGCGAGTCGAGATCT
>DASXXL010000160.1:0-3873 GCA_036503085.1 Pyrinomonadaceae bacterium
GCGGCGGTGTCTCTCCCGATTGATAGATCTGATTATCGCGCGCAACACCCACGACCTGCGCCGAAGAAAAGATCATTTTGCTCCCGCCGTCTCGCAACGGTTGCTCGATACGCATCAACTTGCCGAGCGCGCTCTCGCCGGGCCAGAGGTTTCGCGCCGTCGCTTCACTGACGATGAGCACCGGCGTGTGTGATTTTTCTTCTTCCGCTGTAAACGCGCGTCCGGCGGCGAGCGGCGTACCGATCGTGTCAAGGAACGTCGACGGAATTTCTTTAAGCGGAACACTCGAAAACTGCTTTGGACCAGCGCCGTCCCGGTCCAACAACGTGATCATGCCGCGTCCCATGTCGACGCGATCAAGGCTGACGCTCTTCACGCCCGGCAGCGCAGCTAGCCGCGTCATAAACTGCTGCTGAAACACCTTCGCGCGTTCCGCGTCATAACCACTCAATTCCAAACTGTACTTAACGGAGAGCAGGTTCTTAGCTTCATAACCGGGATTGGTTGCTAAGTTGAGTTGAACGCTGCGCAATAACAGTCCCGCTGAAAGCAGCAGCACAAAACAGATCGATACTTGAGCGACAACGAGCACGCTGCTCAATCGCGATCGCGCCGAACGCGTAGTTGCCGTCGCGCCTTCCGACTTCACCACGCCAATCAAATCAGACCGCGTGGCGCGCAACGCCGGTACGAGGCCAAACGCGATTCCGCTCAAAAGCGCGAGCCCGAATGAATAAGTGAGGACGCGCCAGTCGGGCGTGAGATCGATAACGACCCGCATCATCTCTGCACCACCGTAGCGCACGAACACCACGGACAGAAACAGGTTGAGAGTCCACCAGGCAAGCAACACTCCAGCGACGCCGCCCACGATGCTCAACACCATGCTCTCCATCAGTAACTGCCTGATCAACCGCCACCGACTCGCGCCGAGACAAAGTCGAACACCGATCTCTTTCTGGCGCGCGATCGCTCGCGCGAGTTGCATGTTCGCGATATTGAGACAGGCGATCAGGAGGATAAGACCGGTGGCTCCGAGGACCATGCCGATAAACATCCATGCTTCGATGGGGACCTTGAGATCGTTGATCGGGTCGACAGCGATCGATCTCTTCGAGCCATCAGTCGATTGAGCAGGATCGAATTGGCCCAACAGAACGTTCATCTCGGTGCGCGCTTCCGTCGCGGTCTTGCCCGGCTTGAGACGCGCGAAAATGCTGAGCCACGGAAGATCGCGTCCGCCGTACCAGTCTAATTTCTCGGGAGCGACGTCATCGAAATTGGCGGCCGGCATAGCAGCACGCATCGCGAGCGGCAGCCAGATGTCCGGCATTTCATGCCGAAGGCCGATGAAGTCGGGATGGGTTATCCCGATCACCGTGAACGGCTTTCCATTTAATTTAATGCTTTTGCCGACGAGCTGTGCGTCACTTCCGAAGCGCCGCTGCCAAAAGCCATAACTCAACACGACGACGGCGTCACGACCGGGAACACTGTTCTCTTCGGTTGTGAAAAAGCGCCCGAGCTGCGTGCTGCCGCCCAGCATCGCGAAGTAGTTGTCCGAAACGAAGTTGCCGACAATCTCTTCCGGATCGTTGTTCGGTCTGTTTTCGCCGAGCAGAAAATGCTCCACTTCGAATACAGCCAGCACGTCGGAAAACGACTGGTTGTGATCGCGAATGTAGGCGTAGTCGGGAAATGAAAACGAGTCCGATCGGTAGCCCGCTTCTTCGGAGTAAAGGCGCACGATCGACTCCGGTTCTTTGACCGGTAACGGGCGCAACAGGATATTGAAGACGCTGAAAATCGCAGCGTTCACACCGATTCCCAGCGCGAGCGTCGCCACTACAACGAAGGTGAAGCCCGGCCGCTTCAACAGACTTCGAACGCTATATCGCAAATCTTGAAACATGTTTGTGCCTTGTTACCTTTATTCTTCTCTCGACGGTAGGCGTCAACTTATAAGACGACGAGCGGTCTTCATCATTAACAGGTGTGCTAACCGAACAAGGAGTAAAGGGCGTGAAACTAAAACCCATTTCGCAACAGGTCGTGGTCATCACAGGCGCGTCGAGTGGCATCGGACGCGCGACAGCTTTGAGTTCCGCCGCGCGCGGCGCGAAGGTCGTTGCCGGAGCCCGCGACGAATCGGGACTCGAGTCGCTGGTCGCGCAGATAAAGCAGCAAGGTGGCCACGCCATACAGCGCGTGTGCGACGTGGCGGACGCTAAACAGGTCAACGAACTGGCGCAGGCGGCCGTCGATCGTTACGGGCGCATAGACACATGGGTCAACAACGCAGGCGTGATGCTCTACGCCACTTTCGAACAGACCACGGTCGAAGAGTTTCGTCGCATCATCGATGTGAATTTGATGGGTCAGGTATACGGCTGCAAGGCGGCGTTGCCGCACCTCAAGAGAGAAGGAGGCGCGCTCATCTGCGTCTCGTCGGTTGAATCGAAAGTCTCTCTGCCGCTGCAAAGCGCTTACGCTGCGTCGAAGCACGCGGTCGTCGGTTTCCTTGACGCGCTCAGGATCGAGTTGAAGGGCGAAGGCGCGCCCGTGAGCGTCACCAACATTCTGCCGGCTTCGATCAACACGCCGCTCTTCAGTCATGCGCGAACGAAGATCGGCGTCAAGCCGCAAGGCGCGCCGCCAATCTATCAACCGCAGATCGTCGCCGACGCTATCATCTACGCGGCGGAGACTCCGGTGCGCGAACTGATCGCCGGCGGCGCGGGCAAGTTTATTATCTCGGCCCAGAAGATCGCGCCAGCGCTTCTAGACTTCGCGTTGTCTAAAACAGGCTTCGACGCCCAGAAGACGACAGAGCCGAAAAGCGAGAATGCGCCGGACAATCTGTTTCACCCAATCGCCGAAGGAAGAGTTGAAGGCGACATGACACCCAAAGCGAGGAGCGTCAGCACGTACACGCTGATGGAACTTCATCCATGGACCACCGCGCTCGTCGCCGCGGGCGTGCTCGGTGGCGCGGGACTGTTCTGGCTGAGCCGGCGCGTGAGGGCGAGCTAGCGCCGCCGCTTCATGCTGTAGGCCGTGAACTCGATCGCTTCGCTCACCTCGCCACTGCGGTAGAGTTGTAACAACTGCTTGCGGCGCTCAATCTCTGAATCATCTACATCAGGTGCTTCGATTAGCCGGTGAAGATCGGCTTCGACCTGCTCTCTCGTTTCGTTCTTCAGCGCCAGCAGCGTCAACCCTGTGAACGGGAAGCGCTCGAAGTTATCGAGCAGAAACTCGCGCAACGCGGCGCTGCGACGCAAGTGAAACATGATGATGCGATCGACGCCGCGAACGGGATATTCCGGAAACGCCGCTGCGTGCATCAAGGCCGAAGCGAAGTTGTTGAGAATGAGCTCGGCCATCGCTCTGATCTCATCCAACGGGACTTCATCGCCCGGCTTCCACTCAGCCGCGCTGTAAAAATATGGTCGCAGTTTCGGGTGCTGAACAAAGAGCAGGAGATGGTTTGAAGTCTCAGTGACCGCTCGTTGGATGAGATACAGATCGGGTTGCTTCTGGGCGATCTCCAACTGCCGCACTGCAGTGTCGATTTGTTCTTTCGCAATCCGAAGCTGTTTGCGGAAGACAGAAAAGTTCAACAAGCCCACGATCACGAGCAGCAGCGTGCCCATGAAACCAAGCACGCCGATCACTTCGATCCCCATTCCCTCTGTCTCCTCGGTTACGACGTCACGATTCGGGCAGAACACCGACCAGGCAATGATCGAGAATCCAGTCGAGCGGCATGATGAGATAGCGATCCTCGATCCAAACGGAAGCGCCGAACAGCATAGACGGCACGAAGCCGCCCGGCTTTCTGCCAAACGGTGCGCGCGCGCTGATTACTCT
>DASXXL010000161.1:0-9228 GCA_036503085.1 Pyrinomonadaceae bacterium
GCAGAAATTCGCGTACGCGCATCGCCGTCAGTTCGACCAGCGGATGCAAGGATTCTGCTTTCTCGCTGCCGCGCGTATCTCTTAGCTCGCGTTCCTCGATCAAAGTTTCTTTTGCCTCAGCCATCGCGCAGCATTCTCCCTGTCAAACTAACGAATACATCTTCGAGTGTGGCCTGATGCGTAGTGAGAGTGACGAGCTCTGAGCCCTGGCGTTTGATCTCGGCGAGCAAAGCGGGCAGAGCGACACCGATCTCCGAAACAGTAAGCGCGTATTCGTCGCCGCGGGTATGTAGATTGTTGACGGCCGGAAGGTGCATTAGCGGCTCGTGTTCGAGCGACTGCGTGACACTAAATTCGATGATCTGATCCGCGCCGAGTGATTCGATCAGCTCGGCCGGCGTGCCGAGCGCGATCACTTTTCCGTGGTCCATGATGGCGACGCGGTCGCAGAGACGTGTCGCTTCTTCCATGTAATGAGTCGTGAGCAGAATGGTGCCGCCGCCCGCGCGAAATTTGTCGACGATGTCCCACAGCGAGAGACGCGCTTGCGGATCGAGTCCCGTTGTCGGCTCGTCGAGAAACAGGAGTTCGGGATCGCTCACCAGCGCGCACGCGACTGCGAGCCGCTGTTTCTGTCCGCCTGAAAGCTTGCCGACTCGTGCGTTTCGTTTCTCTTCGAGCGCGACTGTGCGGATGACTTCCTCGACGCTGTGACCGCGTTTGTAAAAGCTGCGAAAGAGTCTGAGAGTTTCGGCGACGGTGACTTTTTCGGCGAGTTGAGTTTCCTGTAATTGGACACCGATACGTTCGCGCAACGCGCGGTTGTCGCCCGTGGTCCACCGTTGGCCCAACAACTCGACCGTGCCTTCGTCGGACGGTGTCAGGCCTTCGAGTATTTCGACCGTGGTCGTCTTGCCGGCGCCGTTTGGTCCAAGCAGACCAAAACACTCGCCGGTGAAGATCTCGAGATCGAGCCCGTTGACCGCGGTGACGTCCGCGAATCGCTTCACCAATCCCGCGCAACGCAACGCGACCCGCGAAGCTGTCGGCCTAACCGCCGCCGCATCGGGTGCCGCTGTGTCGTGCGCTGCCGGCACTTTCTGTGCTGTTTCGATTGACATACGCGTGCTTTAGTTCTAGATAGAATTTGCAGAGAGTATCAAGAACTAACCAGGAGGGAAAAGATCATGGACGAACTCATCAAGCGCATCACCGAGAAGACTGGAATTTCAGAAGACCAGGCACGATCGGCAATCAACACTGTAAGCGGATTTCTCAAAGAGAAACTGCCGGCTCCCATCGCGGGCCAAATCGACAACGTCCTGAGCGGCGGCGGCGGCATGAGCGACACCCTCGGCAACGCCGCGTCGAAGATCGGCGGTATGTTCGGTTCCTCGTAGCAGGCTATCGTGTGCTAAATTCAATGCGGATTTAGCATACGGAGCGGCACGATGAAACTAACGCGGGACATTCAGAGCCTCAGCACATTCAAACGCGATACTGCGAAGATTGTGCGCCAACTAAAGAAGACCGGGCAGCCGGTCGTGCTAACAGTGAACGGCAAAGCCGAGCTGGTTATTCAAGACGCGGAGAGTTACCAGAAACTCCTGGAAGCACACGAGCGGATGGAGGCAATCGAAGGGATTAGACGTGGTTTGGAAAGCATGAAGCGCAATCAGGGAAAGCCGGCAGAGAAATTCTTTCGGGAGTTTTTTGCTGAGAAAGGCATCTCTGAGCGCGAATGAAGCGGTACGCGGTTATCTTCGAAACATCGGCTCAGAAAAACGTGCGCGAATCTTACGATTGGGGTTGCCGCGCGTGGGAACGAAAGAGGCCCAACTATGGGTTCGCGATTTACGGTCAGCAAAGTTAAGACAACTCAGCATCGTCCCTAAAGGCTGTCCACTTGCGCCGGAAGACGACGAATTCGTGGAGTAGATTCGCCAGCTAATCGTGGGCCGCTATCGCGTGTTATTCACGATTAGAAAAAACAAAGTTCACGTACTTCATGTTCGAGGGTCACACACTGGAAATAAGTCTAGGTAGTGATGGTGTGTGACATGAGCGTTTAAGAACTAGCGAGCACGCTGCGGGCAGTGGAGCGCCATAGATAGTGGAGGAGTAGCCAGAAGATGAGGCTTACAACGTAAGCCAACATGGTCGCGCCGAGGCGAAACTGCGGATCGATTTTGCTTCCGATAACGGCCAGCAGCAGGGCCGGAAGCGCACTCACGACGAGAAAGGTCCAGCAGGCGATGCGGAACGAGTCCCACCTCGTAAGCTTCACTAACAGGAACACAATCAGGTTACCGACGATACCCGTAAACACAACCGCGTCAAGTATCCGTCCGAAAACGAGCAGCGATCCAACCTCATGTGCTCTGCCGTAGCTCAACAACGTGAAAGCAGTGAGAATAATAACGGCGCAGCCCACTACCGCGATCAAATCTCTACGAATGTTGTTCATGGGACCATCCTCTCTGACGTTTTCAATGTGCTGCTTTGAAGCAGAAACAACCAAGTCTCCCAAAATCGTTAACCAGAATTTTCCTGTCGCTAGCTTTCCCTTTCGTCTTGCTGCGTCGCGAGAGCTGTCGCGAAAAACCTGAAGCATCGAAGGGCCGTATTCGCGGCGAAAATCAGCGGGATACACCGCCAGCAGGATCCCGTAGATGCGGCACGATAGACTTGCAGTCTCTCTCATAACTACTAGGATTGCGCCTTCTGCGCCGAGAGCAACTTCTTCGTTCGGGCCGCTTTTACGAGCTGCGCCAACCGTTCAGCCTCCGCAACAGCAACGCGATGACCGAACTTTGACAAGCGATAATAGCGCCGGCGCTCGTCGTCCAACTCCGGATCAGGCCGCTCATCCAACTCTTCGATCAAGTCGTCATTGAGCATGCGCTTGATCGATCCATACAGCGTTCCCGGGCCGAGTCGAACTTTGCCCTCGGTTCGCTCCCCGACTTCCTTCATGATCTCGTAGCCGTGACGATCGCGATCCGCGAGCGCCAGCAGAATGTGGAACATCGCCGGCGTCAGCGGCAGGAAATCATCAGGATTACGCTTCTTGATCAACTAGCCATCCTCTATATCGACGCGCGATATAGTAGAAAGGGCGCGCGATTCTGTCAAGAGTTAATCGAGCACACCATGTATACTGCTGGTCATGCGAAGCAGGAGAAGTAGATTACTGCTCACGAGCGTGGTCCTGATATTCATCGCGTTCGCCGCACGCGCGGCCTCTGCTCAGACTTCACAGGAAAAACCTACCGAACCATCTGACGACGTTATTCGCGTCGAGACGAACCTCGTGCAAACCGATGTCACTGTTATCGACAAGAAGGGGCACGTAGTCACCGGTCTCAAGCCGGATCAGTTCGAGTTGCGCGTTGATTCCAAAACTCAGCCGCTGAGCTTCGTCGAGGAGGTAATTGCCGGCGGTCCGGCGGAAGAAACACAACTGAAGAACGCGCGGGACGGAAGAGTAAATGCCACGCCCGCGTCACCTCTGCCCGCCGACTCCGATCGTCGGCCGCTTATTTTCTTTTTCGTGGACGACGTTCACCTTGCCCCGGAGAGTTGGGCGCGGGCGCGCGCGCTGTTGCTGAACTTTTTAGACCGTCAGATGAAGCCGAACGATCGTGTAGCAGTCGTATCGACGAGCGGGCAGATCGGTTTTCTGCAACAACTCACCGACAACAAAGCGGTATTGCGCGAAGCGATCAGACGCCTCAATCCCAAGTACAACCCGGAAGCAACCGCCAGCAAAGTCACTATCAGCGAATCCGACGCAAACATGGTCGCGAACCACTCAGATCAGGCGCTTTTTGATTACCTCGTCGCGGCCACGATGCGCGAATATCAAATGCAGGACCCGTTCACTGCGATGACGATGGTTAAGAATCGTGTCCAGCAGATAAATCAACAAGGCGAACAGGCCGAGCTCGCCACACTCTCCCGGCTCGAAAATCTCATTCGTTCGACCGAGCCTCTCCAGGGACGCAAAGTCGTTTTCTTCGTGTCCGACGGGTTTATCGCCGACATCAAACGATCGAATGGCGCAGAGTTGATCAAGCGGATCGCAAAACGCGCTGCCGCCACCGGTGTCGTGATTCACTCGCTCGATACGCGACCTCCCTATCTCGGCTCGGGCGCGGACGTTTCCAGTAACAACTATCCCGATTTCAGCGGTGGGACCGCGTGGCGTACGCTCGCTGAAAACAAAGGCCCGCAAGAGCCGCTGGAGACGCTCGCAGAACTGACCGGCGGCCGCTCTTATCTGAATGCCAATGCGCTGCGCGAAGGTATTTCTGAGGCGCTGACGGAGAGTTCTGCTTACTATCTGCTCGGGTGGCGGCCCGACCGCGAAAAGCAACAGCCCGGACGATCGACGATTCAGGTCAGCGTTATTGGCCATCCGGATTTGAAAGTCAGGACGCGGCGCAATTATTTCGATTTTCCCACCGCGCAGCCAACCAAGGTCGATGCGTCAACAGCCGCCGATCAATTGAAGTCAGCGCTCGGTTCTCTTTATGCGCGTCGCGACGTGCCCACCGCGGTATCTGCGGCAGTCGGTACAACGTCGCAACACAGAGGACTAGCAGTATCGATGACGATCGACGCGAGCATGCTTACGCTCGAGAGTGAAAATGGAAAAGAGTCGGCGATCGTAGACGTGTTGGGCGCGGCCATCGACGATCAAGGCCTGTGTGCGACGTTCAAGCAGAAACTCGAAATTCCTCGCGAGCTGTTGACCAGCGAGCGTTTCATCAAGTGGAAACAATTCCTGCCGTTGCCTGCCGGACTTTACCAGGTACGAGTGGCGGTACGCGATGGGCGCAGCGGACGGACCGGCAGTGCGATGACGTGGATTGAAGTTCCGAAGCGCTAGGATTCAGCGCTTTTGTTGGGCCATCGTGAAGCCGAGGCCGAAGACGGAGCCGATGACGAGAAACGTGATGATGAAACCGACCGCTTCGCTGAAGGCCATCTTGCGATTGACCAGGGTTAGCAGGATCACGACCAGCGGCAGGTTGCAAAAAAGACCCGTGAGCAGCAGGAAATCGAGTCGCGGTCTCACACCACCGCGACGGCGCTTCAACCAGTAAAGACTCGGCAGATACAACATCAGCATCAGCAGACCGGAAAGCACGATCGCAAACACACCGAAGCCGCTGATGTCCGTAAACGTGAAATCAGCGCCGTCGTTGCCGAAGTAAAGCATGGTGGCGATCGCGGCGATGCCCACCGTCCAGGCGACAATCGCGTTCAATAACAGTTTCAGGAGTTTCATGTTGGTTTTGAGCCGCTTGATGGCTTAACGTTAAGGCCGGCGGATTATTAACATTGGTTCCGAAGGAGTAAGGAAGTGTCTGTTACAGAAATCGCCTCTGATTGCTATCGTATTTCCACCTACATTCCCGAAATCGACTTACAGTTCAATCAATTCGTGATCGACGACGAAGAGCCGCTGCTGTTTCATACCGGCATGCGCTCGTTGTTTCCGGCCGTGCGTGAAGGTGTCGCGAGCGTCATCGATCCGGCGAAGCTGCGCTGGATCAGCTTCAGCCATTTCGAGGCCGACGAGTGTGGCTCGCTCAACGAGTGGCTGCAGATCGCGCCGCACGCACAGCCTGTGTGCAGCATGGTCGGTGCGATGGTGAGCATCAACGACTTCGCACTTCGTCCCGCGAAGGGCATGGTTGACGGTGAGACGTTTGAGACCGGGCGGCATCGATATCGCTTCGTGCAAACGCCGCACGTGCCGCACTGTTGGGAGGCCGGGCTGCTTTACGAAGAAACGAAAGGCACGCTGCTCTGCTCCGACTTGTTTCATCAGGGCGGCGACGTCGAGCCGTTGACCGATGCGAACGTAATCGAGCGCGCGCGCAAGACGCTGGTCGATTATCAGGCGAGCCCGTTCGCCAACTACATGCCGTACACGAAGCACACCGACGGCATCATGCAAAAGCTCGCGGCGCTCAACCCGCGCACGATCGCGCCGATGCATGGTTCGGCATTCGGCGGCGACGGTGCGCAGGCGCTGCGGGATCTCGCGGTCGTGATGCGCGAAGTGTTGGGTTGATGAAGGCGCGGGTCATACAAGTGAAAGTGAAACCAAGCTCGCGCGTGAGTGCGCTCGAGGAAATGGAAGATGGAACGTGGTTGGCCCAGATCAAGTCGCCGCCGGTTGACGGCAAGGCGAACGAAGAATTGATCGGGTTGGTTGCGAAGCAGTTTGGCTGTCGTAAGTCAGAGGTGTCGATCAAGAGTGGCGCGTCGAGTCGCACGAAACTAGTGAGAATCGACGCACCGGCTTAGCTTGACGCGCGGGCTTAGCCCGATGCGCTCACTTAACTCGCGAACAACGACTCGAGCTCTTTCGCCGCGTCTTCAACTGTGCGTTTCGCACTTTCCACGGTTTTCGTCCCCTCGTCTACTTCTTCCGCGATGTTTTGCGCGCGTTCGGCCGCGGCCTCAGACGCAGTGCGCGCTTTCTTCACTCGTTCTTCAGCTTCGCGCAACTGCTTCTCTGCCTGTTTCGCTTCCGCGTTTGCTTTCTTCTGCGCCGACTCCAACTCCTGCGCGTGAGCGCGTGCGTCAGCCAGCAACTTCTTCGCGCGTTGCAACGTGAGCTTCGCGGCCGCGATCTTCGCCTGACGCATCTCTTCGACTCGTTGCGCTTCACGCGCGGCTGCGGCTTTCTGTGAGGTTGGACCAGCGGCCTTTTCTACAGCTTTTGCACGCGCCGGTTTCGCGGACGCTTTGACGGTGCCCGTGCCCGCCATAAACGAAGCGAGCGATTCGAAACCCGGTGGATCGACGTCCTGCGTCAGCCGCCCGAGACTTGGACCATCGGCCAGCGCGGAGATTGCTTCGAGCGTGGTCGTGATGCGGCGAATAGTTTCAGGCGACGGATTGCTGCCGCTATCACGCAACAACGAAGTCGCCAGATCTGAGAGCTCAACGAGCGCCTTGTGTCGCGCGTCGAGTGCCGACCGCATCTCGGTGAGCCTGCTCGCGGCGCCGGAAACTTGTGCTTCGCGAACGCGACGTCCGGCCGCGAGCAGCGTCTCGAATTGGTCGCGATGGTCCCAGTAGAGTTGGTTTACGGTCCAGGCCGAGACCGATGGCTTGGTGAGTGTCTTGACGAGGTTTGCGTCGTTTGCTCGGTTACTCTGCTTCAGCCGCTTCGCGAGCGCGTTGCGCGCGTCGGTGAACTCAGCCAGCGGCAGCTTGAAGAGTTCGTCAACTTCATCGTTGAGCTTCGACCGGCTTGCGCTGCCGATGTCCACGACATTGCTCTTGTTGTTCTTCACAGTCGTTCGAGAATCAATGCTGCGGAACGTTTCCAAACTGCGTTCCGCTGATTTGGCGGGTGACGCTCGCGAAGTGCCAGTAAGTAATCCAAAGCTCGACTAACTCGCCGAAGCCAAACGCGTCCGCGCCGAGCGTCGCGTTGCGGCGTAGCACGCGCCGGCACGCGCGCAAGTGCTCCAGAAGTTGTCCCTGCCCGGCCATCACACCCACGAGCATGATTGCCCGCGCGGTCCACGCGCCGAAGAACAACAAGCGCTGTTTGAGATTCGCTGTCGCAGCGCGACGTTGACGCGAACCGGGAATGCCGCCACCTTTGAAAACGCGATCGAAGTAAGCATCGACGGCGAACACGCGATGCAACAACCGGCGAAAACCATGCTTGAGCTCTTCGCGCGTCATCTGCTTCGGAATGTAAATCAACTCGGGATCAGAGAAATCGAGACGACCTTCCGCAAGCAGACGATCGTACAGCGGCGTCGTTGGCAAAGGCGTCAACAGACTGATCGAGAGCGTCGCGATACCGCTCGACTGAATAAACTCAAACTGCTCGTCGAAGATGCGCGCGTCGTCATTGTCGAAGCCGACGATGAATCCGCCGCTGATTTGCAGACCGCTCGCGCGAATGCGTTCGAGTTTGGTCAGCAACGAATCGCCGTGGACGTTTTGATGTTTGCGTGTTTCCGTCAACGACGCCTCGCGCGGTGTTTCAATGCCGATAAAGACACCTTGAAAATTCGCCTGCACCATCAAGTCGATCAGCTCCTGATCGTTGGCGAGATTGATGCTGGCCTCAGTCACAAACCGGAGCGGAAACCCGCGCTCGCGCTGCCATTCGATCACGCGCCGCAGCAATCGCTTCGCTTCGATCTTGTTGCCGATGAAATTGTCGTCGACGAGAAAACAGCCGCTGAAGCCCTGTGCCAGCAACGCATCGAGCTCGGCGAGAACCTGCTCCGGTCTTTTGACGCGCGGCCGTCTGCCAAAGATTGTGATGATGTCGCAGAACTCACACAGAAACGGGCAGCCGCGGGAAAACTGCACCGGCGCCGTGCCGTAGCGACCGCGTGGCAAGAGGTCGAAGCGCGGTACGGGCACACGCGTCATGTCTGTTTTTTGCTCTTGCTCGTAACGCTGCTCGGTCGGCAGACCGGCCGCGAGCGTGTTGAGAAACGCAGGCCAAGTGTCCTCTGCTTCGCCGATGAAGCGCACGTCGCACAAGTCTTCAAACATTGCTTCACTGACGGTGACGAACGGACCGCCCGCGGCGATTATCGCCGGCAGCTCGCGCAGCTTTCGCAGGATCTCGCGCATGCGCTCGGCCTGCACGACCATGCCCGTAACGCCGATCACGTCAAACCGCCGCAGACTTTCGAAATCGATCTCTTCGATGTTCTCGTCGATGAGCACCACTTCGTGTCCGGACGGGACGAGCGCCGCGACGGAGACGAGCGCGCCGTTGGCCATCGAGTATTTGAGCTTGCGGCCGAGACCGTAGAACGGCATGGCGTAATCGGCCGTCCAGTAAGAGGGCCGGCTGCGCGGATTGATCAGACAAATTGCGAGACGCCGTGACATGTCGAAGCGTGGTGTGAATAATAAGCCAACCGGCCGTGACTCGTCTCATACCTACAGCCGAATGGTGTTTCGCGATGGCGATGCGCATCGTGCCGCGGCGCTTTCGTTTTGCGACGGCGTGGTTGCTGGCGCGCGTCACGGTTCCGTTGTTCCGCTCGACCGCGGCGTATCGCGAACAGTGGATCAAGAACTTTCATCGGCCGGATGAGATCGTCCTTTATTTATTGTTGAGTGCGCTCGCGAAGAACGGCACTCGCTTCGACCTCGACATCGCGGCGACAGGATACCAGCACTTCGAGCGTGCGTACGCGAAAGGTAAAGGCGTGCTCG
>DASXXL010000162.1:0-10701 GCA_036503085.1 Pyrinomonadaceae bacterium
ACTGATGTTGTTCATGGGCGTCTACCCGCGCGTGTTTCTCGATCGATCCGGACCGAGCGTGGCCGCGATTCGCGCCCGCGTGAACGCCACGCCCGCGAGCGGCACTTTCACGACTGCTGAAGTGCAACGAACTGAGAGGGGCCGAACGCAGCCATGATGCCGATCATCAACTGGTCGTTAATCGCGCCCGAGGTAATCGTTTGCGTCGCTGCTGTCGTCGTGATGCTGGTCGATGCTTTCGCGCGTCCGACGCAGCGCTGGATCACCGGCGGCATCTCGCTCGTCGGGCTCGCGCTCGCCGGCGCTGCCGCCATCGCTCTCTGGATAAATGGAACACCTTCCGCCGACGCGTTCAACGGCATGATCGTCCTCGACGAACTGCGTCTCGGGTTCACGCTAATCTTCCTGCTCGTTTCCGCGCTGACGCTGCTGCTCTCGACTGTTTGGGTCGGGAACGAACAACTTCCGGCTGGTGAGTTTCACTCGCTGCTGTTGTTCGCCACTGTCGGCATGATGCTGATGGCTTCCGGCAACGATCTCGTCATCATCTTTCTCGGGCTCGAGATTCTCTCGATCGCGACCTATGTGCTCGCGGGTTTCCGGCGCACAGACATCCGGTCGAATGAGTCGTCGTTGAAGTACTTCATTCTCGGCTCGTTCTCGTCGGCGTTTCTGCTTTACGGCATCGCGCTCGTCTACGGCGCGACGTCGATCGCCGAGCCCGGCCCGGGCGGACAGCTCGCGCGCATCGTTGCCGGCACGACCAACATCTCCGAGATCGCGGCCCGCATCAACGACGCGCAGTATCCCGCGCTGCTGTACGCGGGCGCCGCGATGATGCTCGTCGGTTTCGGTTTCAAGATCGCGACCGCGCCGTTTCACATCTGGACGCCGGACGTTTACGAAGGCGCGCCGACGCCCGTCACTGCCTTCATGGCTGCTGGTCCAAAAGCCGCAGGCTTCGCTGCGTTTCTGCGCGTGTTTGTTTTTGGTCTACCGTTCGTTGTTTCCGCTTCGAGCGTGTCGGCGGGGAACCTGCACCAGGCGTGGGTCAACACTCTCGCGGTGATGGCGATTCTCACGATGACGCTCGGCAACGTCGTCGCGATCGTGCAGAACAACGTGAAACGACTGCTAGCGTACTCGTCGATCGCGCACGCTGGTTATGCGCTCGTGGGTTTCGTCGCGGCTGGAGCGGCGGTCGATCCCGCCGAACGCGGCAATGCTCTAACCGCAGTGATGTTCTACCTGCTTACTTACGCGGTGATGAACATCGGTGCGTTCGCGGTGGTCCAACTGATCGCGCGCAGCGGCGACCGGCGCACGTCGGTGGAAGACTACAGCGGCATCGGTTTCGAATCGCCGGTGCTTGCCTTCTCGTTGAGCCTTTTCCTGCTGAGTCTTCTCGGTATGCCGCTCACGGCTGGATTCATCGGCAAAGTGATGGTGTTTAGCGCCGCGATCAAGCAGGGTTATTACATGCTCGTCGTTATTGCGGTGCTCAATACCGCCGTGTCTGCTTACTACTACCTGCGTCTGATCATCGTGATGTTCTTCGGCGAGCGAATCACGGCGTGGAGCGCGCCGCGAGTTCCGGCGAGCATCGCGGTGGCGTTGGTGTTGACGGTGCTCGGCGTGCTCTATCTGGGCGTCTTCCCGGGCCGTGTCATCAACGCATTCCAGACGAAGATCGAATCTCAACTGTTTACCCACAGGCTATCTGACAGGTCTCGATAACTCTCTGTGTATCTCTGTGTCCTCTGTGTCTCTGTGGTTATATTGTGCAAACGAGCAGAACACCACAGAGACACAGAGGACACAGAGATACACAGAGGACACGGAAATACACAGAGAGCTGCGTGAGAGCTAGAGCGTGACCATCGACACTTGCGCCGCACAAATTCGCGAACGACTCGGTGACGCTTGGCTGTCGCGAATCTATCGCGAACGAATTCTCAAGCTGCGCACGCGCTCTTACCATTTTGAGCTGGCCGGCGTTCCGAAGCGCATTGTCATCCAGCATACGTTGCTGGGCGTTGAGTTGAAGGTTGGACGCAAGCGGCTCCTGTGTCCGGACCTCGCGACGGCGCGCTACCTTTCGGTGTTCGCGCGGCTCGGCTGCCCGGATGTAGCAGTGCCGTACGATATAACAAGGATTTCGCAGTTAGCGGACGAATTGGAGTCATCGTGGTATAGAATGTTGTTGCTGGTCGACCAGGAAGCCCGAGCAAAAAGCGCTTCGTTTCGCGGTCGTGTGCGTGGCTCGCTGGTTGCTCAGATACGCGCGGAAATTAACGATGCGGGCGCGGGCCCGAAGGTTCCCGAGTTCAAGCAGAGCACAAGAAGACAGTAGAATCTCAGACGACACTCATCAGATAAACATGACCCAGGAAATGGTTGAAGTATCCCCCATAAACGACGCAACCGACGTTGCGGCTTCACTTCCTTTCCCGTTCAAAACATTCTGTCGCTACGAGCCGATCGAGCAGCGCCTCCCAAAAGCGCGCGTGCTGGTGATCGACAATCTACTGCGCGACGAACATGATGCTTCCGAGGTCGCGCTTTCGGAATGGGGCACGATGTGGGCGTCGGAGCTCAAGCGCGAGCGGCTCATCGCCGGGATGGCGGTCGAAAACATTCTCAACAACATTTCGCGGCTCGTGAAAGAGCCGGAGACGCGCGTGGCCCATGTTTCGGAGATCGCGAAAGCAGCGGCCGAGTTTCACCCGGACGCGATCGTGCTGAGCGGCACGTTGCGCGATTTTGATTATTACCAGGATTCGATTCTCGATACGTTCGGCCGTTTCATTCGCACGACGAAGATTCCGGTGCTCGCGATCTGCGGTGGTCATCAACTTGTTGGTCTGAGTTTTGGCGCGCGCGTTGTGACGCTGAGCAATCTCGAGCAGCACGAACAGCGTGCCGGCCGACCGCAGGAATATCAGTATCGCTATGTGCGCATCACCGAGCCGGACGATCCCATTTTCCAAAACATCGCCGTGTGCGAAACACCGCCGGACGTGAAGGGCTCGCACATCCTGCACGTCTGGCAGAACCACGGTCTGCAACTGGATCGCGTGCCGGAAGGTTTCACGCTACTCGCCACCTCGTATCTCTGTCGCAACCAGATGATGGTCAAACGCAGCGACGGCCAGTTGATCTACACGGTCCAGTTTCATCTTGAGAAATCATTTGAAGACTGGAACAAGAGCCGCACGCGTTGGGAGCATCACAACGATTCCCGCGACGGCCGCATCCTGTTCGAAAATTTCCTGCTCCTCGCTACGAGTTGAAGCCGCAAAGGGGCACAGAAGGCACAAACCAATTCGGCAGTAGAGTTGTGCTCACACAAAAGACTCTCGCCCTCGCGGCGCGTGAGCTTGCGGCACGCGACGAACTGCTAGCGGCTATTCATGCGACGTATGGTGATCCGCCGCTGTGGCAGCGGGCCACCGGGTTTCGCACGCTGGTCCATATCATTCTCGAACAACAGGTGTCGCTGAGTTCGGCCAAGTCGATGTTGCTGCGGTTGGAGACGGCAATCAAGCCGTTCACGCCGGAACGTTTTCTCGAACTTGGTGAGATGCATTTGCGTGGTTTGGGCGTGACGCGGCAGAAGGCTGCGTACTTGTTGCACCTCGCGGAATCGATCGTGAGCGGGCGACTGAGTTTACGAGGGCTTGCGAGACTGAGCGACGATCGGGTGTTAGTTCAGTTGACAGGGATTAAAGGGATTGGGCTGTGGAGCGCGAATATCTACATGCTGATGGCGATGCGGCGCGCTGATATCTGGCCGGCCGGCGATCTGGCGCTGGCAGTTGCCATTAAGGAGCTGAAAGGTTTGGAGGCGCGGCCGTCGCCTGAAGAACTCGAAGAGATCGCTGAACGCTGGCGGCCTCATCGCGCCGTAGCCGCACGCATGTTGTGGCAGTATTACCTCGGTCGAAGATCCGTGTAAATCCGTGTAATCTGTGGCTCACTTCGAAATCGTCGACGCCGTCGTAGTCGGTATTGGCGCGCTCAAAGGCGTGCTGTCCGGAACGTTCTCCCGCGTCATCTCGATCAGATCGTCCACGACAGCTTTCAGATCGTTCGTCTCGCGATAAACCTGGAGCTGCCGGTCGGCTGACGTGCCGCGCTCGAGAATCGTGTGCACGTGCTCGATCTCTTTCCGCGAACCAAGCTCATCAACCACGTCGTCGACAAACTCCAGCAACTCCAGCACGAGATCGCGTACCGGCACTTCCTTCTCCTTGCCGAAGTCGATTAGTTTGCCCTCGAGCCCATAACGAACCGCACGCCACTTGTTTTCCTGAATCAACATGCGGCGATAGAGCCGGAAGCCGAGGTTCTTGTCGATCAGACGATTGAGCTTCGCGACGATCGCCTGAAACAGCGCCGCGATCGCGATCGTGTCGTCAACGCGCGTGGGAATGTCGCAGATGCGAAACTCGAGCGTCGGGAAATACGGATGCGGCCGGATGTCCCACCAGATCTTTTTGCCGTCGTTGATGCAACCGGTCTTCACGAGCAAGTTGACGTAGCGTTGAAAGCCGCCGTACGAATCGAAGTGATCGGGAATGTCGGTGCGCGGAAACTGTTTGAAGACTTCGGTGCGATACGATTTCAAACCCGTATTATGGCCCATCCAGAACGGCGACGAAGTCGAGAGCGCAAGCACGTGCGGCAGAAAATAACGCGCGGCGTTCATGATGTGAATCGCGCGCTCGCGATCGGCCATGCCGACGTGCACGTGCAAACCGAAGATCAGAAGCGAGCGAGCAACCGTTTGCAGTTCCTGAACCAACAGCTCGTAACGTTCGTCATCGAAGATCTCCTGGTCCTGCCAGCGCGAGATCGGATGCGTCGAAGCAGCGACGATCACAAGCCCATTCTTCTTCGCGAGTCCGGCGATGATGCTGCGTAAGCGCGTGATGTCCTCGCGGGCCTCCTGGATGTTGCGACAAATTCCGGTGCCCACCTCGACCATCGATTGAATCATTTCCGGTTTGATCTGCTCGCCGAGCAGCATCTTGCCTTCTTCGAGGATCTCGGCGACGTGCGAACGCAGCTCGCGTGTTTGCGGATCCACGATCTGAAATTCTTCTTCGATGCCCAGTGTGAATTGATCGAACATAATGGCCCTCTTGCAACTCAGGAATTCAGGTGCTTGGCGATCGTGCGCCAATCGGGTGTCAACTTGCCCAGGTACTCATAACGCAGATGTTGCAAAGCGCTGCGCGCCGAATGGACCGGGCTATAAAGATCGAAATGCACATACCAGCGGCGCGGCGCGCCTTCCTGGTAAAGAAAATGCAGCACCGCCGTTCCGCGGTCCTTCTCGTAAAAGCCGCCGCTCGTGTCCTTGTGATTAGCGAAGCGACGCGTGAAGTCGCGGCGCTGCGACAGCGTCCACTTAATCTTCGGCCACGCTTCAAACTCGATACCGACGCCGCCTTCGCCGTAAACGTTCTTGACGCGCTTCACAAGGTTCCACAAGTCTTTGGCGCAAAGCCGATCGAGCAGAAGGAGTAACGCCTGTTTCTTGTCGAGCGCCCACGAATCGAACGCTGCTGCGTCGCTCGGCGCGCCCCACAAACCCGCGAGCTTGCCGCGTAGTAACTCGCGCGTCTTTGGCGGAAGCGTCGCCCAGACCGGCTCACCGTTCGTAGTCTGAACGGCGTCCGCTTCATTCATTCCTTAGTTCACGCTCCAACAGCGCCCGCGCTTCGTCGGTCAGATCTCGGAAACGGAGACCGAGGCCGCGGCCCGGCTCGTTGTAAACCACTTCCGCGCGACAGATGACCTCCACGTCGCGCCGGAACGGTATGCGCACGAGCAGCATCGCGCCGTCGGGAATCGTGGCCTGCGTGTTCATATAGAGCCCGCCGGGACTAATGTCCTTCGTGCTCGCCACGCCCGTGACGTCTTCGCCGTCGAAATACACGTCCACGATCAAACGCGAACGATCGTGGGCCCTGCGTTCGTCCTGCGATTGGAAAGCGTCTTCCGTCTCGTCGGCCATGAACGGATTTTACCCTCTTTTCCTTACTTTTGGCTGACGATGTAGGTCGGCACCATGCCGCCGCCCGAGCTCACATTAGCGAGTTCCGTGTAAGACAGACGCGTGAACGCCGAACCCACTTTGCCGTTGAATAAGAGCGGGTCGAGATCGACGAGCTGTTCGGCAAACTCGACGCGCCCGTCGTCGGTCAGCGCCGGAAAAGTTTCACGTGCGGTCGGCACGCGTTCCTGAACGAGGTAGTCGCCGTTTTTTAGAGCTGCTTCGATCGCGTCGTCCCATTCCGATTGATCGACGTTCCACCCGATCGTGATGCCGTGTCCGCCGTAGTCGTCGTTAGGCTTCAGCACGAGGCGCTCGCTGTTCCGACGCACAAACTCGAGTAGATCGACCGGCGCGTTTTCATAATCCGATTGCTCGTCGCGGACGATGCGCGTCCACGGCACGTGCCCGCGAATCGCGGCGAGTTCTGCTGCGGAAAACAGCGACGCGTGTCGAGTGTCCGTCAGCACTGCGAACAGCGCCTTCTTGTGGATCAGCTTCGAACGAAAACTGTTGACCATACAGATCGCGCCCGCGCGGTACGCGTTCAGCAGCGCGGGATATTGGTCGATGATCGGCAGATACTCGTTCACGAGCAGCCGCTTGTAGACGATGTCGATCTCCTGCCCGCTTACAGATAGACGGTTGTTGCTGAATTCCAATTCCTGCGGCGTGCAGATAACTGACGGATAGCCGTTCGACTCAAAGAAATCTCGAAACAGCTCAAACTCACTGACGGTCGGCACGCCCGGGAGATCGACAATCGCGATGCGCGGCTTGCGTTCCGGCGTGTGGCCCAGGAACTCTTCGTACGACTTGAGCAGCACTTCGAGCATGAAGCGCCTCCCATACAACGGCCGCACGTTGTAGTGCTTTGCAAACTCCTTCATCACCGGCAGCGAGGAAAAGATGTCGTACGCCGCGTCGGCGTACGCAATGCCCGCGGGGCTCTCGCCGTTGAGTTCGACAAAACTGTAACGCGCTGAAGTGAGAAACGAATCGAGCCGGGCGGTTGGCGAAACCGCTTTGTAGCCGGGATCGATGGCGACGAGTTCGCGTTCGATGTCGGTGAGCCCGAGTCGCGTGACAATCGAGTCATCTTCAACCGCCGCGTCTTTCACCTTCTGAATCGCCGACCAGACGGTCTCGCAGATCTGCGTGATGCGAGCGAAATCGGTTTCGGTGACGAAGTGTGGACGCAGATAAGGCGAGAGACGGCGCCCGCCGAAGATGAGTTTGGCTCGTTCCAAACCATCATCGAGCGTGGCGCGCGAGCTTTCGGCGAGTTCCTGGTTCGCGAGCAGGTCGTGATACCGCGCAACAGCCTCTGGAAACATGAGGCGCTAGCGTAGCACAGAAAGCCATTCACCGATTACACAGACTCTGCGTAATCTGCGGATGGATTAGTTGTTTCCAGAAGGTTTAGCGAGCGTGATGGTGAGCTTTTCCTTCTTGCGAACAACCGCCAGAGTGGACAGCTTTTTCAGTGGCACGGCGGGATTCAAAGCCGACACGGGCTTGCCGTCGATCGACTGGATCACGTCGCCGGGTTTGAGACCGGCTTCGAAGGCGGGTGTGCCGGGTTCGACGTAGACCACGAGCAAACCGGCGGTCGTGCCGAGTTGCGTGGCCACGGCCGGGCGCAACGTGATCGCTTCGATGCCCTGCTGAAGCAGCGACGAACTATTCGGCCGTACGAACCGGTTGCGGAAACTAAACCAATTAACCGCCGGATCGAGCGAGCCGCTCAACTTCACTTTCAAAGCTTCTTCCGCCGGGCGATCCGGACGCGCGACGGTGAAGCTCACGAAATTGCTCGGGCCGGCTTGTTCCAACGACCAGGTAAAGTCTTCCGCTTTCTGAATCTCCTGATTGTCGACCTTGAGAATCACATCGCCGGCGCGCAGGTCAGCGCGTGCCGCCGGACTATTGGGAACGATAGACGTGAGCATGATGCCACGATGTTTGCCCGCGAGATCGGCGGCGCGATCCATGGCCCAACCCTGGCTGAGAATCTGATCGAGTTTGAGCGCCGAGATCGCTTCGCCTTTGACGCCGAGCCACGGACGAGGCACGCTCGCCTGCTGTTCGATTACGCGTTGCGCGGCGCGCCGAATCGAGGCCGCGGGCAGCACCGTCGCTTCGTTACCTTCGAGTCCGTCGACGATGCCGATCGTCTCGCCCGCTTCGTTGACCGCGACGCCGCCGATGTTTACCTGCGATAACTTCGCCGCGCTCACTTTCAATCGCGCGACCTCGCCCGATGGCGCCGGCAGAACGTTCTGTATCCGTCCTTCAACGGAGCCTATGCGAACGTAGAGATTGTTGTTTCCCGAAGAGGTCTGGGCGGGCGCAGCCGGTTCTGGTGCGAACAAAAACACGTTCTCACCGACGTCGATGAGTTGATCCTTTGTTGACGCTGGCGGGAAGAGAGTTTTGTCGAGTTTCAGAATCGACAAGCCGGTGGTCGCGTCAAAACCGACGTACTTCGCTCGCAGTTGTTTGCCGTCTGGTCCGATCACGGAGACATCCGGCGGATCAAAATTTGTTTTGAAATCCTGAGATTCAACGTCCGCTTCCGGCAGCCAGGCGGCGATTGTTTCACCGTCGTCCATCGCGACGCCGGCACTGACGTTTGTGTGCACGTCGTCGAGCAGGTTGAAAGCGGAGTCGAGGCTATTGACGGCCTGCGCCTGCTGTTCGGAACGGAGCAGCAGGCGAAACATCTTTAATCCGTTAAGACGATGAACGATCGTGACGACCTGTGGCGCAGGACGCCGCTGCCCTGCTTTTGAATCGACGCGCACCTGCGCGGGCCGGCGCGGCGGTGTCGGAGCCGGCGTTTGGGCCATCACCGAGGCACACAACAGCAGGAGTCCCCCCTTCGACATCCATCTCATCATCACAGTTCGCCAAAACATCTTCGTAAATCCTTACCAAACACCCTTGGGATTAAACTGGTTCGCATTCGTCAGCACGCGCTGCGAACCGAAGCTGACGCTCGGAAACGAGATCGTGCGCGCGTTGCCGCGACCATCGTCGAGCGAAACTTTCAAAGACTGTAACGAAGCGTCGATCGGAAACACGGGTTCGTTGTTCAATACCGGACGCGTGTTGCTGACGACAGTTGCTCGCTCGCTGCTGAAGTCAACGGAGGTCAACGATCGTTTCGCTTTCGCTACGACTGGCCGTTCCACTCTTCGTTTCGGTTCAATGTTGACGGCGACCGTTGGCACGACCTGTGGTCCAGATGACGAAACCACTTTTGGCACGTCCGGTTGTTTCGGTCCACTTTTTGGTTCTGCCGGCGATTCAGTTCGCGGCACTTCCGCGACTGGTCCCTGTTGCGCGCCGCGCTGCCACAACACCGCCACGCCCACACCAAACACAACGAGTATCGCCGCCGTCGCCAGGCCCTTCACCGCAAACGACCAGTAACGAAAGCTGCTTGCCGGTGAATCAGCCGCGAGCCGCGCGCGCAAACGAAAATCAAAATCCGCCGGTGCACTGACCGTGCCGAGACTGCCGACAATCTGCCGCAGTTTCGTCTGTTGCCGCTGGAACTCGCTGCAATCAGCGCAAGCCTGCAAGTGCTGCGCAGCGGTCGCGCTGAAGTCTTCGTTCAGCGTCAACTCTTCGAGCTCGCGGCGAACCAGTTCACATCGTGTGTCTTTCATAATTACCCTCACAAATAAGCCCGCATCTTCTCGCGCAAAAATCCGCGCGCGCGGCTGATTCTCGACTTCACCGTTCCTTCGTTCGTCTCGAGGATCGCGGCGATCTCGTCGTAGCTGCGGCCGTCGACGTCGCGCAGGATCAACGGCGCGCGATATTTTTCCGGCAGCGTGCCGATCGCTCGTTGTACGGCGTTGCGGCGCTCGGCGTCGACGAGTTCCGAATCCTGTAACGGGCGCTCGTCGGGCGGGTTCAACTCCTGCGGCTCGCCGCCGTCCGTTTGTTGAAAGAACCCGGTTAACGAAACGAGCTTGCGCCGTTTTCGTTTGCGCAACTCGCTGATCGCGAGGTTCGTCGCGATGCGATAGATGTAAGTCGAAAACGCATAGCTCCGTTGATAGCGATCTCGTGCGCGATACACCCTGACGAAAGTCTCCTGAGCCAGATCGACGGCGCCGTCGTAGTCGTTGGTCATGCGATAGATGTAGCTCGTGATCTGGTTTCGATAACGACTGACCAACTCCGCAAACGCATCATGGTCGCCGCTCCGGGTCGCCTCCAGCAGCGCGTGATCGGAGGTCGTGTCCTCCAGCGCGTCTTGCTGCAAGCCCGGCGCAAAGGCCAGCTCGTCGATGGTCGTCAACGTATTCATCAGGCAGGCAGGCTCGAAAAAATTGGCCGACGGAGTTGTGATTATAGCCACACCGGCGCGCTAACCGACAGGTATACACGCGCCTCTGCACGTTCGGTTCCGAAACAAACTCCGGGACAGCGACCGATTAACGCCGAAGGCGTTCGCTAATTTCAGCCCAGGGTGGCTTCCACCCTGGGAACAAGGACACAAAACAAACAACGCTGAAAGCGTTAGCTAGCGGCGGCGCGCTCGCGAACTCCTTCAGAGTTCTTCGTTGCCGCACGGGTTACCCAGGGTTGAAGCAACCCTGGGCTGAAATTAGCGAACG
>DASXXL010000163.1:0-7359 GCA_036503085.1 Pyrinomonadaceae bacterium
GGTTCAACGTTTCAAACTGCAGCAGGTCATCGCTCTCCTGATCTTTAAACAAGCGTGCAATTAAACTAAGTACGAATCCGCGGCCCGCGAGATCTGGACTGACCTCATTTAGTCGCCGGTATATTTGAGACGCCAGTTCTCTCTTTTTATCAGTCTCTAACCGGGCCTTAAAATAATTTTTCGCGTGTTCTAGGTCGAAAGGAAGAATGAGGAATACACTAACATCTGTAGCAGGTTCGCTTTCAGCTTCTTGTGGATCGAATGATAAGGATTGCAACTGCTTCCGCTCATCCAATAACGCTCCAATCCAAAAAGACGTTCGTGAGGTTATGACAATCCTGGATCCAGTTGAACTCGCTAATTCACTTAGTGCATCTAACACCTCTGAGGCGACAACCTTCCCGCGATTGCGCAGAACATATTCGTCAAAGCCGTCAAAAACAATTCTAAAAACATCCGCCTTCAACGTAACGCGAAAGAAATTCATCTTCGTGTCCATGAAGCCAGCTGATAGCAGCTCCATAGTGCTTGAAAGAGTGCGCAATTGTCTTCATAAGGTCGCGTTGATCTTCGAGAGCCATCGTATCCCATTGCGACGAATTCACGACCAGTGGAACGAGATCTTTATCCAACTCGAGAATTCTGTTCGCCAAGTAACGACACATATAAGTCTTTCCCTGGCCAGGTTCTGCGAGCAATACACCTAGTTGACCTCCAGCTAAGCGCAGTTCGGATCCACGATCACGAAGAAAAGATAATACGGGGTTCGGAATCTTTCGTGAAACACCTGCTGGAACCTGCACACGTGGATCTATATAGAAGCGAGGCTTTTCTTCGGAAACCTTCTGAATATAGGTATCAATCTCTTTTTTTATGAAAGATACCAAATATTCCTTCGATGTCCACACACCCTTAGCGCGTTTGAAAAGAGACTGGATGTCGATGGAAGTCCGTCCCAAAAGAGAGGGGGGATAGACAACATGTGTGACTCCACTTTCTATACGGTGTAGCGCCGATTTGATGGCTTCCTGAGTCGCCCCCGAATGAAGGTAAAGAACTGAAAACGGGTAAGCGGACTCATGAACCTTATGCTTGCCTAAATAGAACGACCAAGATCCTTCATGAGATGCAATAGGTGACAGGTCAATCTCTGTTGTGCCGCTTCGATTGAGTAGGTTTGCAATCTCGGTAAATGTTAGAGGATTCATCAATCGATACCTTCCTGGGCTTCTAACTCGGATAGAACGAGGTCTGCCGCTAGGGTAGAAAGAGGCATCGCGAATCTAGGCGAAAAAGTTGGGCGGAGTCAAGTACCTATTAGCTGGTGTGTACTTATTCGCTGTTGATGCTTCGAGTCGCATGCTTCCCGCTGGTTAGTACGGCCACGCATCAGGGGTGAATGGAATTGCCGATGCTCTAGGACCAATTAATACGGTACCATCGTCTTTAGCATAATAGACGTAAACCGAGAATTGATCCGGAGGAGATCGGTTAAAGGTGATGCATAGGACAAATCAGAAAGTACAACGAATGCTGAACTGCCTATTCCTTCTGAACTGCGAGATCCTAGCGTCAGAGCATAATGAATTGCCGAGAACCTCGCGGGCCGTTACGGCGCGATCCGAATCGTGCCCATGTTACTCGTTTGGCCGTGTGCCTTGATCGTTACTTTGCAGGTCCCGGTGGCGAGGGTGTCGGGGAGGCGGAAGAGGACCTGGGCTAGATCGGTGTTGGGAGGGAGCGTGCGCACGTCCGCGGCGGGGACGTCGAAGGATTGGTTGTTCGCGTCGACGAGGTTCACAACCACATCGGCTGAAGTCTCGCCCGGATTCAATCTCAGGTTCTGAACGAAGATCATCACGACGGTGTTCTGACCCGGCGGGAGGAAGAACGAACTGGCGAAGTTCTGAACCTTGAACGGATCTCTGGTTAGAAATAGCGAATCAACAGCGGCGGCCTCCTGTGCAACAGGGCCTGAATCTTCAAGCGCCAGCAGAAAATCGTCATCGAGAATCGTGCCTACGCCGACACCGTCCGCGATAGTCGTACCGAATGGCTCGCTGAGATTTACAGAGAACGTCTCATCCGACTCCAACGCAGTGTCGCCGATAATCTGCACATCTACAGTTCGCGTTACGACCCCGGGTTGGAAGATAACCACTGTATTGATCGAGTTGTAATCACTCGCAGCAGTCGCTGTTCCGGCTGTCGTCGTGCATCTGACGGCGATCGCTTCAACACTCGGCCCGGAAAGCGTCAACGTAAACGTAGCCGTCTTCGTACCGACATTCCCTTCAATAACACTGACGTCGTTGATACTAATCGTTGGCCCATCGTCATCAACGATAAATCCAGTCCCACGGCTTATGTTCACGGTTGCGTTCTGAACGTTCGAAATATCCAGAAAGAACGTCTCCTGGCTCTCATCTACAGTGTCGCCATTGACCAGGACCACCACTGATTTCTCCGTCTCTCCCGGCGCGAACGAGAGCGCGCCCGAAGTCGCAACGTAGTCGGACCCAGCGGTCGCCGTGCCGTCTGCCGTGGCAAACGAACACGTAACCGTTTGCGAGGAGGCGCCCGATAACGTGACGGAAAACGTCGCCTGCGTCGTACCGGCATTTCCCTCAGTAACCTGAGCGTCATGGACGCCGATCGACGGCGTCTGCTGGGCCGCAACATCAACACTCGCCGCCAACAGCAGCAACGCAGAGATCATGAAGAGACCAATTCGCACACGAAGCGAAACAGATGAGTAAATGTGAGTTGTCATAAATCTAATCAGGTTCTGTCTTTCTGGTAGCCAGATGTTAGAAACACTCAATACCGCAATCATTCCAGGCCCGGCGATAAATCAGAGGTAGGAGAGTCGGGACTTGCATCATAGCACACTCGCGAAGCCGCGGTAGGCGTCTCGCCTGAGGAGCCCGGTTTCGTATATTCTTCCCGCCTGCATCCGCAAACGAAAATTCTCGGGAGAAAATTATGAGCGAACGAAGCGTCACCTTTTACCGTTGGGACGACATGCCGAAAGAAAGCCTGAACGAGTTGTTGGACCGCCGGCTGATAACCGCCGACCGCGTCATGCTCGCGCATGTTTATCTCAAGAAAGGCGCGGTCGTGCCGCGTCATTCTCACGAGAACGAGCAGATCACTTACATTCTCGAAGGCGGCCTGCGCTTCTGGATCGGTGAAGACGAAGCGCAGGTCGTTGACGTGCTCGCAGGTGAAGTGCTGCACATTCCCTCGCACGTGCAACACAAAGCGGAAGCACTCGAAGACACGCTCGACGTCGACATCTTCAGTCCGCCTCGACAGGACTGGCTCGACAAAACAGACGATTACTTAAGACAAAAATAGGAGTGGACCATCATGGATCTCGGTCTCAAAGATAAAGTGGCGCTGGTGGCCGCCAGCAGCCAGGGACTCGGCCGTGCCGTCGCGGAGGAACTCGCCGCCGAAGGCGCGTCGCTCGTCCTCTGCGCGCGCAACGCCACGACGCTCGCAGAAACGACAGCGGCAATTGCCGATCGAACCGGCGCACACGTCCTCGGTGTGCCTGCCGATGTGCGAGACGAGGCACAGATAAAGCATCTCGTCGCAGCCGGCAACGAACGTTTCGGACATATCGACATTCTCGTGACGAACGCGGGTGGTCCACCGGCGGGCCTTTTCGATCAGTTAACGCAGGAACAGTGGGACCAGGCACTACAGCTCACGCTTTACAGCACAGTCCGTCTCGCGCGCGCAGTGCTGCCGGGTATGAAAGCGCGGCGCTGGGGACGCATTCTGAACATCACGTCGATCGCGGTGAAGCAGCCCATCGATGGTTTGTTGTTGTCGAACAGTATGCGCGCGGCGGTTACGGGCTTCGCGCGCACGCTTGCGAATGAAGTCGCGACCGACGGCATCACGGTGAACAACATCATGCCGGGCTACACGCGCACCGAGCGTTTGCAGGAACTGGCGCAATACATGGCGGAGAAACAGGGAATCACCGAGAAGGAGTTTCGCGGGACGTGGGAACAGGAGATTCCGATGCGCCGTCTCGGCGAGCCGCGCGAGCTCGCGGCGCTGGCCACGTTTTTGGTTTCGGAACGCGCGAGTTACATTACGGGTACGTCGATTCAATGCGATGGTGGTTGGATCAAGTCACTGCTTTAGGAAGGACGACGATCGTGATCAAGACGATTCGCGGCAGCACTAATTAGTAACTCGATAAGTCAGAGTTCGAACGACTCATCGGCCCTTACCGGCGACTTCGCGGGAGAGGGAGTGATCGTGGATATCGGGACCGGCGACGGGCGCTTTGTATACCAGTTTGCGCGGCGGAACCCGAAGAAGTTTTATATCGGGATCGATCCGAGCACGAAGCCACTGGAGAAGATCTCGGAGAGGATTTATCGCAAGCCGGCGAAGGGCGGCGCGACTAACGTGCTGTTCATTCAGGCGGCGGTGGAAGACTTG
Organism: Pyrinomonadaceae bacterium; assembly: GCA_036503085.1. Taxonomy (GTDB): domain Bacteria; phylum Acidobacteriota; class Blastocatellia; order Pyrinomonadales; family Pyrinomonadaceae; genus PSRF01. The sequence continues at coordinate 4,468 of DASXXL010000163.1, forward strand.
CCTGCGGAGTTGGACGGCGTGGCTGACGAGCTGCACGTTCATTTTCCGTGGGGTAGTTTGTTGCGCGCGGTCGCGACCGGAGAGGTTGAAGTCTTGCGCAATCTGCGCCGGATCTGTTCCGCCGGATCTCTCTTCGAGGTCGTGATCGGTTTGGATCTCGTCCGGGATCGATCCGAGCTCGAGCGTCTGGAAATTCCTGAACTCTCGCTGCAATACATCGACGAAGTTCTTAGTCGTAAATACTTAGCGGCGGGTTTCGAAATCACCGAACGCGGCATACTGCCGGCATCCGAGTGGCCCGAATTCAACACCTCATGGGCCAAACGCCTACAGCAAAGCGGCAATCGTCCGATCACTTATCTCATCGGCCGCGCCGTGTAGCGCATTTCTAATCTTCCCGCAGACAATCGACACGCTTTCGTCACCTGCCTTTTGTTGAATGCGCTTTTTCACGAAAGGAAGGATAGTTATGGCGAAGAGTGCTGCGAGGGAAGCTGCCGCTCAGGGTAACCAGAGTGACGACATATCGAAAGAAAACACGCCCGAGAGCGACGTTGTCGAACATTTACAACGACAAGTGGCAAACGCGTTTGTGTTATACGCAAACTACAAACACTATCATTGGCAAACGTTCGGCCCACTGTTTCGGGATTTACACTTGCTGTTCGATGAGTTTGCGACAGCGGTGTTGGAGAGTATCGACGATTTTGCGGAACGTTTGCGGATGATCGGGCAGGATCCTGTGTTTCGTCCCGAAGACATCGCGCGCTTCGCGACCGTCAGCGTTTCGGGTGACGCCGGCACGATGCGCGAGATGATCGCCGAAGCCGATGCGAACCTGATCGTCGTGATCCGCGAAATGCGTGAAGCCGCTCGCGTGGCTGACGACAACGACGACCCGGGCACGAACGATCTCTTTGCCGGTCTCGTCCGCGTTCACGAGAAACACGAATGGTGGCTGCGCGACATCCTCGAAAAAGGCGACGGCCTGACCGTTAAGTAACCGGGATTACAGGATCAAAAACTCTGATCGTCGGCGGATGGGCCATAGAGGGCGGGGACCTTTTGGCCCATCAGCCGCAGGTAAACCGTCATCTGGCCGCGATGATGGGCCCAGTGATTGATCGTCTCCTGAATCATCATGTAACGCTGCTCTTCAAGCACGACATGCCCGCCCGCCAGTAACTTCCAATTTGTTCGCAGATGCTCGTCCGTCGTCTTCTCCAACGCGGCACGCGCGCCATTCGCCGCTTCGTCGAGCGCTTTGATCAACTCCTCACTCGTCTCGTGTTTCTCACGCTTCATCTCCTGTCCCTTTGGCGGCGCGACGTCCAGTTCGTCACGTTCGATCTCCATCTGAATCCACATCGGAATCGTCGCGACCATATCGGCGAGATAACCAAAGATCATCGAACGCTCGTGCGGCTTCCAGTCATATTTTCCCGACGGCACTTCAGCCAGCGCCTTGCGCGACCGTTCCACTTCGCGATCGAGCTCGTCGCGAAAAAATTCAGTCAGTTTCATTCCTGCCTCCGAATCCGCATTATGATTTTCTGTTGACGTTGTGAGAATCTAACACCTGAGCCAGTCGTTACAAACCGGGGATGCTGATCCAGCAAAACATTACGCACTCCTTCAATTCTCCGATCGTGATCGCGTTGCTCGTTACGCTTGGCAGCGGCTTGCTCTACATCCTCTGGCGCGAAGTGCGCAAGATTCCGGCGAAGCTGCTCACGCTCATGGCGACGGCGTTTGTCGACATGCTCGGCGTGTTGATGATCTTTCCGCTCCTGCCGTTCTACGTGAAGAACCTCGGCGGCTCCGGCTTCAACTTTCTCGGCCACCACCTCGGCATCGGCCTAATCACCAGCTTCATCGTCGCGTCGTTCACGGTGGCCCAACTGCTGAGCGCGCCGATGTGGGGCCGCTTCTCGGATCGCGTCGGCCGACGTCCCGCACTGCTGATCGCCTTGAGCGCCTCCGCGATCGCTTACCTGATCTTTGGTTTTGCGCAGTCACTATGGCTGCTGCTGTTGTCGCGCGTCGTGCAGGGCGCGGGCGGCGGCACGGTCGGCGTGATTCAGGCTTACGTCGCGGATTCAACTGAGCCACACGATCGCGCCCGCGCCCTCGGCTGGCTTTCGGCGACGACCAATCTCGGCGTCGCACTCGGACCCGTGCTCGGTTCGTTTGCTATCACTTTAGGCAAACGCGACATCATTCCCGGCGCCGCGCATTTGGAGATGGGCCATGCGGCGCCCGGAATTCTCGCGGCTTTGCTTTGCCTCATCAATATCGCGTTTGCCGCGCTTTATCTGACTGAGTCACGCAATCCCAGCGATCACGTCCAGCAGGAAGGCGAAGTACGTCGCACGTCGCGACAGATCATCTGGCGCGTGCTCTCGCATTCAAGCGAACCATCGTCACGTTTGATCTGGATCTACGCAATCGCGATGGGCGCTTTTCAAGGCAGCTTCTCCGTGCTCGCGTTGTTCCTCAACGCGCGCTTCCAGGTGACGGAGCAGACGATCGGTTACTTCTTTATGTACGTGGGATCGATCTCGGTCTTCACGCGCGTGCTGCTGCTCGGACGAATGGTCGACTGGCTCGGTGAAGCAAAACTCTCGCGACTCGGTCTGGTGTTACTCGCATTCGGCGTGCTCGGAATGCCGCTCGCCCGAAACCTCGGCACACTCGCGATCGCCGTCGCGTTAATACCGCTCGGCACTGCGTTTACTTTTCCGTGTGTGACGGCGTTGCTGTCGCGGATCATTCAACCGCGCGAGCGCGGACTGTTCATGGGCATGCAACAGACGTACGGCGGCGTGGCGCGCGCGTTCTCGCCGTTGTTTTTCGGTTGGGCCTTCGACTCGCTCGGCGTTTCGTCGCCTT
>DASXXL010000164.1:0-9266 GCA_036503085.1 Pyrinomonadaceae bacterium
AGCGTAGTAATCGCCATTACTACCCGAGCCGTAGACTTGAGCTACTAGACGTCCGACAGCCGAGCCGCGCGTATAAGAGGGCGCGCCTGAAGGCAACGCTTGCGTGTCGTAGTAGAAGCGGGCCTCATCCGTGGTCCCGACGCCTGCGGGCAAGGCCGGACTGTTGTGCGTTGTGGCGGTAGTTGAGTTCGACCCGTTGTACCAGCGGCGCGTCACACGATTTATCGAATCGTATTCAAAGTGAGTCGAGACGCCGCGCGCGTCGGTCTTTACGATCAGGTTGCCGTTATCATCGTACTGGTAACCGATCGTGCCGCTCTCCGGATTGATCGCCGTGCGCAAGCGCGAGAGTGAATCGTAATTGAAGCTGCGCGTCTGTAAACCCTGCGCCACGCTCGTAAGATTCCCGAAGACATCGTAGCCGTAGCTGGTAGGTTGGACCGGAGTAGTAGTTGCGCCGAGACTGCCATTCGCATCCGGCTCGTCAACGCGAACCAGACGCCCAATACCATCGACCATACTACGGCGCACCTTGCCCGCCTGGTCCGTCACGGTGGTGAACTGCGCATCGTAGCTAGTCGTAACCGCACCGGTGAAGACGCCGGTCGTGCCGCTCCACGCGGGCTGCGTGGCGCCGCCAAAGGTTGCCACTTCCGTAACGCGTCCAGCCGCATCTTTCGTGACGCGAGTCCAGCTATCGGTACTTGCCACCGTGCTGCGCCTCGCGCTCGAGGTAAGCGTGACGTTGCCCATGTTGAGATAAGCATTTTGCACGGAAATGCTGTAGTTCGTGCCGTCTTCTGTTTGTTCCGTTAAGCTCGGACGGCCCAACTGGTCCGTAGTCGTGCGGGTCTTCAGTAGCTGGTCGTTCTCAGCGAAGAGGTCGGTGGCCACTACGACCTGTCGCAGGGAGTCGCGGTAAGTGGTCGTGACGCGCCGCTGCTGATTATTTACTGCCGGCGCTTTTGTAACACCCGGACGCCCAAAAGGATCAGCCGAACCGAGCAGTTGATTCGTGTAGTCGATGGTTGAGACTTGTCCGTTCGCATCCGTTTGGCTCGTCACTAAGCCGGTGGAGGTATCGTAGTAAGTGAGCGTTGTTTGAGCGCCGGCGCCGTTTTGCGGATCGACGATGACTTTGGTCGGCAACGCACGAGTTGAGTCCTCATAGAAAAACTGCGTAACCTTGCCGCGACCATCGGTTGTCGTATTTACGTTCCCGTAAAGATCGTAACTCGTGCTGGTCGTGATCCACTTCGAATCGAGATCGTCCCACATGTTCTTCGTCGTCAAATTCCCAACGGTGGGCGCGACGCCATACGCCTGATTGTCGTAACTCAACTGCGCAATGCTCGGTCCAAGCGTGGTTTGCTGGAGCGCGTTGAGAATCAACGGCGCGCCGGTCGCAATCGCGCGTTTCGCGTAGACGTTCGCCGACGAAGCACTACTCGCCCCGTTGTAATAACTATTGTTCGTCACCCGCAAGATAGTCGCGCCGAGAGGAACAGCCCCAGGTACACCATTGCTATCGCGCGAAACCGAATTGGGATCGAACCAGTCGTATTCCGTCGTTTGCGTGACGTTGCCGTTGTAGTCGTACTGGAACGTTTTCGCCGACATCTTCAACGCATTACCACCGGCATCCGTGAGCGTCGTGTATTCCGCATCGACTACCGGATTGAAAACAACAGTACCGCCGGGTGAATTCAACTGTGCGCCGCTAAAGATGAGGTTGGTCCAATGGCGCTCTACTGTCTGAAAAGGCTTCGTCGTTCGGTAGACGAGGCCGCTCACCGCGTAATAATCGCCGCCGTAGCCGCTGCCCATCTTTGCCATCTGCGGGTAACTGTTTTCACTGACCACGCTGTTGTCATTCAGATAGGTCTGGGACGCGGAACCCATGTCCGGCCAAATCACATAACTCCACCCATCAGACACGCCATCATGAATGATGGTCTTTTTGGTGATGGTTTCGCCCGGAATCTCATCCGGTGAAAAAACGAAGTTGGCGTCAACGGCGCCGGAATCCAGCGCGTACGCATAATCGATTTCCGCGCCCGCCGGAGTGATGATTTTGCTGATTGAGCCCCAGCCCTTCGAGGCCTGTCTCGTATACGCCTGCCCGCTGCCGCTACAACTGAAGCGCACGTTGTTCGTGGCCGTCTCGGTAGCATCGGAGTTGTAGTTGAAAGTGAAGTGGCGAGTTTGCCCTGGTTCGGTCTGGGGCAGAACGATTTCGTCTACGACTTGAATACCTTGTTGTAGCAGTCTTTGATAAGTGCAGGGCCGCGGATTGAGTTGGCCCGAAATCCAGCCGTTCACGGTGTAGAGTTTTCCCTGCACCATGTGGAGACTAAAGTTGATGTCGATATGCATCCAGGCACCGCCGGCCGTCTGATACCAGACCTGGCCCTGGCCCTTATTGTTATTCCCTGCGGGATCGTAGAAGTAACGAATCTCTCGTCCAGTTAACTCGTCCTGGTAATGAGTGCCCAGGCTGTCGCTGGTGATCTTGATCTTGTTGCCGTTGGTGTCCTGGATGCGCTGAATGCCGGAGGTTTGCATGACGCGCGTTCCGTCAGGCAGGTAAGCGGTCCAATCGCCCGAGGCGGCGATGGTGGCGTAGATAAAGCTGCCGTCGTACGAGTAGTACCGCATCGTGCCGGTGTTCGAAGGAGCCTGGTAGTAATAGCCAAACAGGAATTCCTTGCTCCCGGTGAACGGCGTGTAATCAACCGGCCGCAACTCATGTTCGGAGCCGTCCGGCATGATGAGCACGACCTTGTACCAGGTGTGATTCACCATCAACGAGTAATCAGGTTCCTGGCCCACCGGCGGCATTTGATAGTCAAAGTCCTGGTGCGCATCACGTATTTCCAGGCTGTACTGGCCTGTGATGCGCCAACCGCCGCGATCACTCTGCTGCACGTTATCGACGACGTAGTACTGCGGCGTTCCGTCAAAGCTTTGTCCGATCTGCTGCGTTCGCGACACGTCCCAGACTTTGCTGTTGTATTGCGCGTTCAAACTCCATGACAGCTTGCCGCCGGCGAGCGGCGGCAGCGACGCGAGGGGAATAGTCAGGTTGACGTTGCCGTTTTGCAGACTGATGTTCTCGATGTCCGAGATGGAGTAGGAACCGTTCGGCCGTGTGCCGCGATCGGGGCGTGCGGCGGTTGTTTGGCCCAACACGGAAGCCGCGGTGAGTAGCAGAACAGAGGATAGGAGACACAGATTTGCGCAACGGCGAGAGTGATGGGAGGTCATGATGAGTCCTTTACTGAGCGACGATCGATACGGTGGTCAGGTTAAAGGTCAGGAGCGTCTGTCCCTGGTTGGTCCAGGTTATGGTTGAAGGGAATTTCTCTCCGTGCTGATCGGTCCAGTCAGCAAATTTCACCTCGATGCGACCGCCTTGAGAGTCGTAGGCTATCTTGTCGATCAGGCCGGTTGCGGTATTCAAGTAGAAAAGTCGCCAGCTATTTAAAGGTTGTGTCCGGTCGTCCTGTGCCGACTCGTCGACGCGAACTACATCCCAAACAGGACCGGAGTAATTGTCAGGCGCACCATCGGGCCTGACATTGCGAGCTACGGTGTAGTAACTCGCGCCTCGAAGTTGAGCGAAGATGAATTGATCAGCGCTGTCCAACGTGAGGCGTTCGAGCAGTGTGCGGTCATTCAGATTAAGCGGCCCGGCAGCACTGTGCGCGCCGGCCGCCGCATCCCACAAAAGCGGCGCTTGTGATCCAGCCAATAACACTTCAAGTTGTTCGCCGCTGCCGCTTTGGTTACGCCTGATCTGAACGTTGCGTTGCTCAGTTGCCGTGGCAAGTACACCATTAAGTATTACGGTTCGAGGCTTCTTCGGATCGAAGCCGGCACCGCGAATGTGCCGGCTGAGCTTGACGGCTTCGGGCTGAACCGACAGGTTTCCGACTTCCACATCAGCAACGTTCTGCGTCGTGCTTTGCGACGGCAACTCCTGCGTCTTCAGAAGGTGTGAGGTTGGACGCGCGTATCCGATAAATACTGCGGCGCTCACAGCCACGCACACTACTACTAACAGGAGGATTTTCGGCGACATTTTATTGTGGTCCTTTCGGCTAAATGAGTTTATCCAGATCTAGCCCTTGCGATACTTACCCTGCTTGACGTTGTATTGACTGCGACTGTCGAGGAGTCGGTACTGGGTTGGGGAGTGGGGCGCAATGTACTCTCGCGATGGCCCCTTGTCAACAGGTATTTTGATTGAGATGAAAGTCGATTTGCGACAACTACCTCCCGCGCGATTAGACTTCGTGAGGCCCATGCTCGCGCGACTGGTGAATACTTTGCCGGCGGGCGCGAATTGGGTTTACGAGTTGAAGCTCGACGGTTATCGCACGCTCGTGTTGAAGGACCGCGGTGTGGTGACGTTGTTTTCGCGTCGCGGAAACATCATGAACGCGCCGTTTCCGAGTATCGCGCGGGCATTTAAGTTTCTGCCTGACAAGACGATGATCGACGGCGAACTCGTCGTGCTCGACGAACGTGGTAATCCTTCGTTTACCGCGTTGCAGCACTCACGCTTCACGCCTGACACGCTCTACTTCTACGCGTTTGATCTGTTGGCGTATCAAGGCCGCGACTTGCGCAAGCTGACGCTCGTCGAGAGACGCAGCTTGCTAGAGACGCGCGCGTTGAAAGGCATGCGCGATCCGGTGCGTTTATCTGCGGTCTTCGAAACATCTCCGCGTGAGCTAATTGCGGCCGCGAAGAGCGCCGGTCTCGAAGGCGTTGTAGGAAAACGCGCGGACAGCCGTTACGAAAGTGGCGAGCGCAGCGGCGCGTGGGTGAAGTACAAGACCAACAAGGGCCAGGAACTCGTCATCGCAGGTTACAAACCCGGCACACACGGCTTCGAGTACTTGCTTGTCGGCTATTACGAAGGACGAGATCTGATCTTCATCGCGAAGATTCGCAACGGCTTCACACCCGCGTTGCGTCGCGAGATCGCTGCCAAGTTCGCGAAACTCAAAACGTCACGTTGTCCTTTTGCGAATCTTCCCGAACGCGCTGGTGCGCGCCGCGGTGAAGCCGTCACCGCGGAGGTAATGAAACAGCTTCAATGGCTGCGCCCGAAGCTCGTGGCCCAAATCGAGTACACCGAATGGACAAGCGGCAATCACCTGCGCCACGCGCGCTTCGTCGCGCTGCGCGATGACAAGAAGGCTGAAGAAGTCACAAAGGAAGCCTGACCCTTCCGCGAATCTTTTGCGCGTTATACAGCTAACGGATACCGATGAGTTGCGCAGGTCAGCAACTTGCAGTTGTGGTGTCTACAACGTTTGAAGGAGAAAGCTATGTACCGCACACAAATCAAGTTCGCCGTTCAGCTTCTGCTGCTAATCACGGCGACGAGCCTCACGACCAGCTCGGCGCTGGCGTTCGATCGCAGTGGTCCGGAGCTGCCGGCGCAGTGCAGCAGCATTCGCGTTGGCGAAGGAAACAAGCTCGCGTTTCATGCTTACGCGCGTGGCGTTCAGGTCTACAGATGGAACGCGATCACGTTCAAGTGGGACTTCGTTGCGCCGGTCGCGACGCTGTTTGCCGAGGAGAACTATTTCGGCGAGGTTGGGATGCATTACGTTGGTCCAACACGGGAAAGCAAGAGCGGCAGCAAAGTTCAGGCCAGTCGCGTTCCCGGCACGGGCTGCACGGTAGATCCGACTGCCATCGATTGGATATTGCTCGCGCAGAATCGGACGGAAGGTCCGGGAGTTTTCGACTCAGTTACATTCATTCAGCGCGTGAACACGACCGGCGGCTTGGCGCCTTCAACGCCGGGCGCTACTCACGGCGAACAGCAGGAAATTCCCTACACGGCTGAGTATTACTTCTACCGCGCTGACAGACCGAGCAAAGAGTAGTCGGGTCGAAACGATTGCAGTCTCGAGAGCGATTCCGTAATGCTTAAGACGTTCGCCGTAACGATTCGTTAGTTAATTCATTAAGGCGCCTGAGTTGAGGCGCCTTAAAAACTTTATCGACCAGTCACCCGGCGGGTCTCCGGGCTTGTTAAACTATCGTTTTGAGCTGGTGTGGACATGTGAGAATCCCCATCTCTAGTGACGTTCGATGTAGTTGAGTTCAACTCGCTTTTGAGAGAATACCTTGGGTAAATTGCTGCGACAAATATCGAGTCGACTAGCTCACCGTCTATCCGAAGTTTGATCTCACACCGGGAGCGTTTCCCAACAACGACGGCCTCTACTGCCGCGAGTGGGATCCGACAAACCCCGAAGTGTGGCGCGTCGTCTTCGATCTGATGGACGAGATCATCGAAGCGTTTCACGCCGACGCGCTGCACGTCGGCATGGACGAAGTGTTTCTACTCGGCTCCGAACAATCTCCCTCAACTAAAGGCCAAGATCCGGGAGCGTTGTTTGCCAAAGCCGTTAACGAGTTGCACAAACACCTCGTCGGCAAACGGAAAGTCGAAATGCTGATGTGGGGCGATCGACTGATCGACGGCAAGCAGTTTGATCTCGGCGAGTGGGAGGCGTCGATCAACGGCACCGCCGCGGCCGTCGATATGATTCCGAAAGACATCATCATTTGCCCGTGGCATTACGAGCAGCGCGAGAGTTATCTCTCGATTCCGATGTTCCTGGAGAAAGGTTTTCGCGTGTTACCGGCCGGCTGGAAAGACGTCGACGCGACCAAAGCGCTGATTCAATTCAACCGCGCCCACGCTGATCCAAAACTGCTCGGTCACATGTTCACGACGTGGGGCGTGAAGAAGGAAGAACTGTTGCAGTTTCCCCCGCTCGTCGAGGGCCTGCCGCTTATCCAATCTGCACAGTGAGCATCGACACCGATCCACCATCGACGCCGGCAACCGGAAAACTGATCGCCTCGTCGGCGCGCTTTGTGCCCAGCACGTAAAGCAACGGCAGATAATGATCGGGCGTGGGAATCGACAGCACCGCATCGCGTCCGAGACTCTCGTAATCAATTAAAGGCGCGAACTCACCCGTAGTCATCAACTGCTTCGCCGCTTCTTCAAAGCGCACGGCCCAATCGTACGGTTCGGGCGTGTGGCGGCCCCACGCATACGTGTGCAAGTTGTGCACGAGGTTCCCGCTGCCCATGATCAAAATTTCTTCATCGCGCAACGGCGTCAAACGTTTTCCGAGCTCGAAATGAAAAGCCGCCGGCTGAGTCTCGTCAATGCTTAGTTGAATCACCGGCACGTCGGCTTCGGGAAACACATGCACGAGCACCGACCACGTCCCGTGATCGAGTCCCCACGACTGGTCCAACTCCACATTCAACGGCGCGAGCATTTCGTTTACCTGACGCGCCAGTTCGGGCGCGCCAGGCGCACGATACTGCACCTGGTACAACTCACGCGGAAAACCGCCGAAGTCATGAATCGTGCGCGGCTGCGTCATCGCGCTCACGAGCGTTGCGGGCAAATACCAGTGCGCCGACACACAAACAATCGCGCGCGGCCGCGGGATCGATTGGCCAATCATGGCCCAGCCTTTGGTCCAGTCGTTCTGCTGGAGCGCATTCATCGGGTTGCCGTGCCCGAAGAAGATTGCTGGCATCAGTTGGGCCATGTTTGTCCTCAGCGTTGCTTGATTAGTGCTCCCAGGCGACGCTCTTCATCGCCCAGATGCTATCAGGATATTTCTGCCGAAACATTCCGGGCAGTTCACCGAGTACGGTGTGATCGTTTGTCACCTTGTAGTGACTGACGCCTTTCCAGTAGAGCGCTTCGGGCGCTGCTTTCGTGTTTGGGTAATGATCGAGCACCGCTGCATAACGCCGTTCCGCGTCAGCAAAGTCTTTACTCATGAAGGCGACGCGAGCTAAAGCCATCTCCAGTTGCGCGCGAAACTCATCAACCGGAAGGTAGCCCTCGATGCGATAGCGTTCCTCTCCGTTTGGATCCAGTATCAGCACGGTGGGCGTCCACACGGCGTCGAAGCGATGGAAGTAAGCAGGACGCTCTTTGATGTGTGCCTCGAGCGGCACGAAGTTTTCGTCGATGAATGCTGCGGTTGCGTCGTCGCTGTACGATTCGGCCTCCAGCCGAGCGCAGGCGCCTCAAGCAGGCGCAGCGCTGAAATCGACCAGCAGCGGTTTGTTGTTCGTCTTCGCCTCTGCGAGCGCCGCGTCGGCGTCTTTCATCCAGTGAACTTTCATTTTCGTCCCTCCAGTGTTCGTTGTAATCAGTTGCGTCACATTGTAACGCCGGGGATGGTCAATACATATCCGAGTCGCAGATCGGTATGATGGCAGCATGACGAAGATCGATCCGGTTTGTGCAATGACGGTTGACCCGCAGAACGCGGCGGGTCAGGTCGAGTACAAAGGCGAGACTTACTACTTTTGCAGCACGCACTGCGTTCAGAAGTTTCGTGAAGATCCGGAACGATACCTGTTGAAGAGTACGGCGCCGGCAACGATCCAACTCACGCGACGGAAAGAGTCTGCCCAAGCAGCACTGCAACAACCAGCGGCGCGATCGAACGAGAAGATCGAGTACACGTGTCCGATGCATCCCGAGATCGTTCGTGACGCGCCGGGCTTTTGTCCGATCTGCGGTATGGCGCTCGAGCCGCGCACCGCAACACTCGAAGAGGACAATTCAGAACTCGTCGATATGAAGCGACGCTTTTGGATCAGCGTCGCGCTGTCGTTGCCTTTGTTATTGCTGAGCATGAGCGAAGCACTGCCGGGCGATCCGGTGCGCACCGCCATTGGACCACAATTCATCAACTGGATCTCGCTTGCGCTCGCGACGCCGGTCGTGCTCTGGGGCGGTTGGCCGTTCTTCGTTCGCGCGTGGTTTTCGATCGTCAATCGCAGTCTCAACATGTTCACGTTGATCGGGCTCGGTGTCGCGGTGGCATACGTCTACAGCCTTATCGCGACGATCGCGCCGCAGATCTTTCCCGCATCTTTTCGCGATCACATGGGGAATGTTCCCGTTTACTTTGAAGCGGCCGCGGTGATTACGACCCTCGTGTTGTTGGGCCAGGTGTTGGAACTGAAAGCACGTAGCTCGACGAGCGCCGCGTTGCGCGCGTTGCTCGGTCTCGCGCCGAAGACTGCCCGACGCATTGCGCCCGACGGCAGCGAAGCAGACGTGCCGCTGGAGCACGTGATGAAGGGCGATGCGTTGCGCGTGCGGCCCGGTGAAAAAATCCCCGTTGACGGCGTGGTGTTGGAAGGAAGTAGCGCGATCGATGAGTCGATGGTCACGGGCGAGT
>DASXXL010000165.1:0-4207 GCA_036503085.1 Pyrinomonadaceae bacterium
GCCTCAAATATCAAACACCTCATGACCGTCGCCGACCTCGACGCCTTACCTGACGACGACGGGAAGCGTTACGAACTAATCGAAGGAGAACTTTTTGTGTCTTGTGCACCAGGACTTCCTCACCAACTAGTGCTTCACAACCTGCAAGTGGAACTAGAGCTTTATCTGAGACAGAACCGAATAGGGCGCTTAGCGCCTGGACCAGGAGCCGTTTTTAGCAATTACGACGCAGTAATTCCGGACTTGGTCTTTGTCACCAATGAACGATGGGACGTCATCAGGGAAAACCACCGTTTCATCGCAGCGCCGGATCTCGTCATTGAAGTTGTCTCGCCCGGAAGTGAAAACCGTAGTCGTGACCTCCAGGCCAAGCGCAGAGTCTACGGCAAATACGGCGTCAGGGAATATTGGGTCGTAGACGGTGAAAACAGATCTATGCTGATCTTTCGTCTCAGGCGGGAGGGTCTCGAGGAGGTTTCGATGTTACGAAACGACGACAACATCTCGTCACCGCTCCTTCCAGGGCTGGGGCTAAAACTCAGTGCTGTTTTCCAGATCTGACACAGAGTCGGCGAGTGCGGTTCTCGCGTAATCAAATAATCGGTGGTTTGGTGCTCCTCACGCTGATTTGGGTGGTGGTGATTTTCCGCGTGCTATCCTCACGCTCGTGAGTGATGATCCAATCAAAACCCCGGTCATTGCGATCGTCGGGCCGACTGCGTCCGGCAAGAGCACGCTCGGGATTGAGGTCGCCCTCAAACTCAACGGCGAGATCATCAACTGCGACTCCGTTCAGGTCTATCAGGACATTCAAGTCGCCACTGCGAAGGTCCCGCTCGGGGAACGCAAAGGCGTGCCTCACCACCTGATTGACTTCGTCTCGCCAATGATCAACTACACGGCCGTCGAATGGGCGGGCGAGGCCGCCGCCAAGATCGAAGAGATCGAAGCAAGAAACCGCATCCCATTACTCGTCGGCGGCACCGGCTTTTACCTGCGCGCACTGCGCCGCCCCTTCTTCGTCAGCCCCCAAACCGACGAGTCACTGCGCCGACGCCTCAACAACATCCGCGAAAAGCACGGGCCGGAACACGTTCATCGCGTCCTGCAGCGACTCGACCCGCGAGCGGCCACACAACTCTACCCGCGCGATTGGCCCCGCGTTCAACGCGCGATCGAAGTCTGCCTCCAAACCGGTGGCTCCATCGTGGACCAAAAACACGATCGTCCCGCAGCACACGAAAGCGTGCGTCGTCTCCGTATCATCGCCTTGAACCCACCCCGCGAAGAACTCTACCAGCGCATCAACAAGCGCACCGAAGCCCACTTCCAAGCCGGCCTGATCGACGAAGTGCGCGACCTGCTCAGCCGCGGCGTGCCTGCGAATTCAAACGCGCTCGGCGCTCACGGCTACCGCCGCGTAGTCGAATACCTGGAAGGCAAACGCGACTTCGCGAGCGCCATCGAACAGACTAAACTCGACGTGCGCCACTATGCAAAGCGTCAATTGACATGGTTTCGCCATGAAGCCGGCGTCGAGTGGTTCGCTGGTTTTGGCGAGGAAAAGTCTGTTTTGGACTCGGTTTTGGAAGCCCTCGCTGCTGGACCACGGTCCAAATAATCATCTTTCTCTCACATCCCGCGCCCGACTCTTGCTCGTTCGCGAAGCCGTGTTGTAATCTGTTTTTGCCAACCGCGCGCTTTAACAGATCCATACCGGGCTTCAATCATGTCGGACGGCAAACAGGCACCGCAGAACATACAGGACGCCTTTCTCAACACAGTTCGTCGCGAGAAAACCTCAGTCGTGGTCTATCTGCTGAACGGCGCCAAACTCACCGGCCGCATCCGCAGCTTCGACAAGTTCTCCGTGTTACTCGAGTCAGGCTCGCAGGAACAACTGATTTTCAAACACGCCATTTCGACGATCTCACAAACCCGGCGGGCCACCGGCGACCTGCACACGCAATCCACCGAAGCCAATCGCGAAGTTCGCGCCGACGACGCAAGCTCGCATGGCGCGTGACATTCGTTTACACTCTCGCATCAATTTTCACCCAACCCAGAGGGACTCGTGCCTGGAACTTTCATTACCTTTGAAGGTATCGACGGAAGCGGAAAATCGACTCAACTGCGGCTCCTGAACAATTTTCTTCGCACCCGGGGTTGCAACGTTTTACTCACGCGCGAACCGGGCGGCACGAAACTGGGTCTGCGACTGCGCGAGGCTTTGCTCGATGCGACGGAAGAAGTCGATCCGTTAACGGAGCTGCTGGTCTTTGCCGCGGACCGGGCGCAGCATGTGCGCCGAGTACTGATTCCGGCACTGGAGAACGGTGAAATCGTGATCTCGGATCGCTATGCCGACGCGACGGTCGCGTACCAGGGTGCGGGCCGCGGTTTTAGTCCGGAACTGATCTCGCAGATCGTGCAACTCGCGACCGGCGGACTCAAACCGGATCTGACGCTGCTGTTTGATGTTTCGATTAACGACGCGACGACACGCACGACGCGCCGTTCGAACGGGAAGTCCGCTACGCGCGGCGAGCGCGACCGGCTCGACATCGAAGACGCGGAGTTTCACGCGCGCGTGCGCGAGGCGTATTTACGAATGGCGGCGGCAGAACCAGAGCGGGTGAAAGTGATCGATACCAGTGGTCCAGTCGAGCGCACGCATCAGCGCGTGAAGGAAGTGATCCTGGCGTTCCTTAAAACGAGAGGCCACGCAATCAACTGATGTTTAGCGAACTAACCGGCAACTTACGCATCAAAGACGCACTGAAAAGAATGATCACGTCCGGCCGGCTGCCGGGTGCGTTGCTGTTTGCGGGCGAAGAAGGCGTCGGCAAGAAACGTTTTGCGCTCGAAGTGGCGCGCGTGTTGAACTGCCGCACGCCCAAAGACGACGAAGCGTGCGGAGTGTGTTCATCGTGCGTGCGCATCGCGAAGCTGAACTATCCCGAACGCGAAGACGCCGACGAATGGACGCAGATCATCTGGACCGATCATCCCGACGTCGGACTCGTCGTCGCGCCGAAACGCGTGTTGCGCGTCGAGCAGATGCGCCAGATCGAAAAGGAAGCGAACTTCCGCCCGTTCGAAGGCAAAGCGCGCGTGTTTCTAATCGATGAAGCCGACAAGCTCAACGACGCTTCGGCAAACGCACTGTTGAAAGTGCTCGAAGAGCCGCCGCGAACGTCGCACTTGATCCTGATCACCGCGCGGCCCGCGATGTTGTTGCCGACAATATTGTCGCGTTGCCAGATGATCCGTTTCGCGCCGCTCACGCCGACTGAGATCGAGCGACACTTGGTTACAAACAAACTCGCCGACAGCAAAACTGCACGCCTCCGCGCGCGGGCCGCAGCCGGAAGTATCGGACGCGCGCTTTCAGGCGATCTCGTCAGCTTCACGTCGCAACGCAAAGCGATGCTCGGCGTGCTCAACGCGCTCGTGATGACCAACGATCGCGCGCAACTGCTGCGCTCAGCGGAACAACTCAACGAGGCGCAGTACAAAGACGAGTTCGAAGAACGTCTCGACGTGTTGGAAACGTTGATTCGCGATGCGTGGATGTTGGCGCTGGGAGTAAACCGAGACTTGATCGTCAACGAGGATCTCGCGCCCGACCTGGAGAAGATTGCGAAACGAATGGACGCCGGACGCGCCGCGGACTGGCTGCTGCAGATCGAAGACGTACGAGAACAACTGATCGTCAACGTGAACCGCAAAGCCACGACCGACTCGTTGTTTTTGACGATGGCGGGCGACGTGCCGCCGCAGAAGAGACCGAAAGTGCGTTAAATCTGTGGCTGCTTTTTGAGGTCCTCGAGCAGCTTCTCCGTTTCGAGCACAAACGCTTCGACGATGTTCTCGCCGGCGACCTTACGCATCGGCACACCGTCCTTGAAAATCATTCCCACGCCACGTCCGAACGTGATCCCGAGTTGCGAGTCGTGCGCCTCACCTGGACCATTCACCGCACAACCCATGATCGAAAGATGCAGCGGCTCCTCGATATGCGCCAGACGCCGTTCGATCTCGGTAACGATGCCGACAAAATTATCAACGTCCAGACGCCCGCATGTCGGACACGCAACTACAGTCACGCCTCTCGTGCGCAGTCCCAACGACTTCACGATCTCCCACGCGACGCGTACTTCTTCCTGCGGCTCCGCCGCCAGCGAAACGCGAATCGTGTCGCCGA
>DASXXL010000166.1:0-6673 GCA_036503085.1 Pyrinomonadaceae bacterium
GACCACTGTCGCTAATTTGAAAGAGGCGACGGGCCCGATCTTCTCGCGCACTAAATTGATCAGTTCCGTCACAATCTCCGTCTGCTCTTTCACGACTCCAACTTTAAGCACGACCAGCCCGAGCGGCACCTCGCCTTTCAAGTCGTCGGCAACTCCGATCACCGCGCACTCAGCCACGTCCGCATGTGACGCGAGCACTTCTTCGAGCGCGCCGGTCGATAGTCGATGTCCGGCGACGTTGATGATGTCGTCGGTGCGGCTCATGATCCAGAGATAACCGTCTTCGTCTTTGTAACCGGCGTCCGCGGTCTTGTAGTAACCGGGATAAGCCGTGAGATACGACTCGACGTACGCGGCGTCATTGTTCCAGAGCGTCGGCAAACAACCCGGCGGCAGCGGCAGCTTGATCGCGATGTTACCGATTTGGTTGTCGCTCACTTCCACGCCTTCATCGTTAAGTACGCGCACGTCGTAACCAGGCACAGCTTTACCACACGAGCCCGGCTTGACCGGCAGCAACTCCAGCCCCGTGCAATTTGCGCCGATGGGCCAACCGGTTTCCGTTTGCCACCAGTGATCGATCACGGGCACGTCAAGTTGCTTCTCGGCCCACGCGAGTGTGTCCGGATCGCAACGCTCACCGGCCAGAAACAACGTGCGAAAGTTTTTCAGATCGTACTTACGCACGTATTCACCGGCGTGATCTTCGCGTTTGATGGCCCGGAAAGCCGTGGGCGCGGTGAAGAACGCGCGCACGTTGTGCTGTGAGATGACGCGCCAGAACGCGCCGGGATCCGGCGTACCGACGGGCTTGCCTTCGTAAAGCACGGTCGTGTTGCCGTTGAGCAGTGGTCCATAAACGATGTAAGAGTGGCCGACGGCCCAACCGAGATCGGACGCAGACCAGAAGACTTCGCCGGGCGCCATGCCGTAGACGTTTTTCATAGACCACTGGAGCGCAACGAGATGCCCGCCGCTGTCGCGCACGACGCCTTTCGGAATGCCGGTCGTGCCGGATGTGTACAGGATGTAAAGCGGATCGGTCGCGGCTACAGGAATGCAGTCGGCGGGTTTCGCCTTTGCCAGTGCGTCGAACCACTCGACGTCGCGGCCGGCGACGAGCTCCGCTTCGAGTTGCGACCGTTGCAGGATGAGGCAACGCGCGGGTTTGTGTTTCGCGATGTCGATGGCTTTGTCGAGCATCGGTTTGTAAGGAACGAGGCGATTGATCTCGATGCCGCAGGACGCGGAGACGATCAGCTTCGGGCGCGCGTCGTTGATGCGCGTCGCTAACTCGTCGGCGGCAAAGCCGCCAAAGACTACCGAATGAATCGCCCCGATGCGCGCGCACGCGAGCATCGCGATCACGGTTTCCGGAACCATCGGCATGTAGACGATCACGCGGTCGCCGGCGCCGACGCCGTGTTGTTGCAGCGCGCCGGCAAACATCGCGACCTCGTCCAGCAGCTCGCGATACGTGTACGACTTCACGGTGTTAGTTACAGGACTGTCGTAGATGAGCGCGAGTTGATCGCCGCGGCCGTTCTCAACGTGTACGTCGAGCAGGTTGTAGCAAGTGTTAACAAGGCCGCCCGAAAACCAGCGATAGAAAGGCGCGCGCGAAGCGTCGAGTACCTCATCCCAACGTCGATACCAATGAATCGCTTCCGCCGCCTCGGCCCAGAAACCTTCCGGATCTCGCAGCCAGTTGCGGTAGGCGGCTTCGTACGCACCTTTCATCCCAAAGGCTCCAATCTGGTGGTATTATTCGCGGCCGGCAAGCTTAGCAAAGGAGAATGTGCCATGCGCCGACCTTTTTGGCTATTGCTCTTCCTGGTCCTTCCAATCGCGACTTCTCACCCGGCCGTTTCACAAACGCTTTCCGGTCAGGATCGGGATCGCGCACTCATCATGTTGAAAGCGGTGCGCGACGACATTCGCAAGAACTATTACGACGCGGCGTTTCACGGCGTCGATCTCGACGCGCGGATGAAGTTCGCCGAAGAACGAATCAAGCAAGCGAAATCGAACGGCGAAGTCTTTGGCGTCATCGCGCAGATATTGCTCGAGTTGAACGACTCGCACACGATCTTCCTGCCGCCGCAAAGAATGGCGCGCCTCGAGTACGGCTGGCAGATGCAGATGTTTGGCAACGACTGCTACGTCATCGCAGTCAAGCCGAAGAGCGACGCCGAGGCAAAGGGATTGAAACCCGGCGACAAGGTGCTGAAGATCGACGGCATCGCGCCCAACCGCGGCAATCTGTGGTTCTACTACTATCTTTACAACACGCTCGCGCCGCGCCCCGCAGTCAACATCGAGGTGCAGAGTCCCGGCGAGCAGCCGCGGCAGTTGCAGCTCAACGCGAAGGTACAGCCGGGCAAAAAGATTTTCGATCTCACCGACACGATCGACCTGAATGCTTATTGGCGCGACATCGAAGACGAGCTTCGCATGCGCGAACATCACTCGTACGAAGTGAACAAAGACATCGTCGTCTGGCGTTTGCCGGCGTTTGATCTCGACGATCGTGAAGTCGATGATCGGATCGATAAAGTAAAGAAATACAAGACGCTGATCATCGATCTGCGCCGTAATTCCGGCGGCGCCGTCGACACGTTAGAACGGCTGGTCGGCAACCTCTTCGATCACGACATCACGATCGCCAACATGCAACTGCGCAAGGAAGCGAAACCGATGGTAGCGAAGACACGCGGGAACGACGGTTACAAGGGCAATGTGATCGTTTTGGTCGACAGCAATTCAGCGTCTGCGTCGGAAATCTTCGCGCGCCTGGTGCAGTTGGAGAAGAGAGGCACCGTGCTCGGCGATCGCACGTCCGGGAAAGTGATGCGCAGCCGTTTGTATCCGCACCAGATCGGTTTGGAGACGGTTGTATTTTACGCGGTGAGTGTGACCGACGCGGATCTGGTGATGTCTGACGGAAAGAGCCTGGAAGGTCTGGGCGTCTCTCCTGACGAACTATTGTTACCGACAGCCGAGGATCTGCGATCGCAAAAAGATCCGGTGCTGGCGCGTGCGGTTGCAGTCGCGGGAGGCAGTCTCGATCCGGCCGAGGCAGGAAAACTATTTCCGTTCAAGTGGAAGCCGTAAGATACGTTTCGGGAGGAGATATGAGTTACTCGCGAACCGGATGGTTATCGATGCTGTTGCTGACGTTGTTGACTTTTGCAGCGCCCGCCTATTCGCAAACGGCTGGCGCATCGATACGCGAGCGTCAGCGGGCTATGGACGATTACGATCGCGACATCAATCGCATGAAGAATGATGCCGTCGCGACACGCGACCGACGGCGCAGTCTGTTTCCGCAGATCAATGACGACTTCCAACGCATGCAGGTAATTCACAACGAGATTGTTCGCATGTTTCAGTCAAACAAAGGCCTCGACTACGGCCGCCTCGCGGACCTGACCGGCGACATGAAGAAACGCGGCACGCGGCTGCGCGAGAATCTAGCGTTGCCACAAGGCGAACAGCCCAACTCACAAGCAAAACATACGGACGCGATCGACGACCAGCAGGTAAGAAAAGACATCGGCGCGCTGCACGATCTCGTGGTGAGTTTTGTCGGCAGCCCGTTGTTCAAGAACCTCGGCGTGGTAGATGCGAAGGTGATCGATCAAGCGTCAGACAATCTCAACCACATCATCGACCTCAGCGAAGCGATCAAAAAAGCCGCGAAGTTGTTGGACAAAAAAGCGGCGAGTCCCCAGAGTCGCCCCTGAAGACCCGCCGCTGAGTTAGGCGCTATTCGTCCGATTCGATCAGAACACGTAGCGCAGTTGAATACGGCCTGAACGATAACTGCGTAGAGTCGTGTTCGGTCCGCCGTTCAGTTCCGGTTGATTGAAGAACTGGTTGAAAACGTCTCCATCGCTCAAGCCACCCACACTGGCTGCGTCCCAGGTAAAGATCGGATGGTTGAAAACGTTGAAGAAGTCCATACGGATCTCAAACCGGTGGTCTTCCAACCACGGCATCTTGATCGATTTCATCAAGCTGACGTCGAAACGATTCAAGGTTGGCGCCCGCAACGTGTTCCTGCCGACGATGCCGGTACGAATGTTCGGGTCGACAACGAAGCGCGCGTCGTTCAACGCAATCGGAGTGACGAAGTCGTTGGTGCAATAACCAGTCGGCGAAGCTACGTCGCACAGGTCGTTGAAGATCGCCACGGAGTTCCGCGGCGCGTTTGGATTGTTGAGCGCGGGACGATCGTTGGTAGCCACGCCGTCGCCGTTGATGTCGAAGCCGTTCAGGTAAGCCGTTTCCGGCGCACCCGACTGAATTCGCCAAATGCCCGACAGCGTAAAGCCGCTCGTAACGCCACGCACAAAACGGTTGTCGCTGAGCGAAGGAACGTCGTAAAGGAACGTGAAGCTGGCCGCATGCGGCACGTCAAAAGAGGCGACCGAGCGATCGGCTCGCCTTCCGCCAAACAGATTCAGCAGATCCGAAGTGCGGCTCGAACCACCGGAAGTGACGAACACTTCACTGTTAACGTCGTCGATCGCTTTGGACCACGTGTAAGCGAAGCGGAATAGCAAGCCGCTGCGAATGCCACGCTCCAGACGCGTTTGCAACGAGTGATAGATTGAGTCGCCGGCGTTGGTTCGCGGTTGAATTGGACCACGCTCCGGATGAATGCGTACACCGGTCGCCGGGTTAACCGGATTCAACTCCTCATTCAAAAACAGGTGCAGTCCACGCGAGCCTACATACGCAACGTCCCAAACCATTCCCAACGGAAGTTGACGCTGGACGCCGAGGTTCCAAACGTAAGTCTTCGGGTTATGAAGATTCGGCGTGACGGTAGACACGCCAGCGAGTGGATTCGGAGCCGGCGCCACCGTCGGCAACGTACCGGTCGCGTTGGTAAAACCGCGCCCACCGGCAGTCGAGCCGAGAGTGGTGATACCGATCGCGTTCGGCGGCGAGGCGATGGTATTGCTCAGAATATTGTTGAAGTAGATGTCGTAGTTGACAGCGAAGCCGCCACGAAGAACTGTGCGGTCCTCCCCGAACAACCAGCGGCCCCACTTCGGCGTATAAGCGAAACTGAAACGCGGCGCGAAGTTGTTCTTGTCACGCTCGACTTCGCAGCGTGTCAGCAGCGGCACACCAAAGCCGCAAAACGCCGGAAAGGGCGCCGTGTTCTGTGCTACGCCGTAAAGCTCGTAACGCAAGCCGAGGTTCAAGGTCAGATTTGGCCGCACGCGCCAGTTGTCGTTGATGAAGTAAGCCTGGTTCACGACGTCGGGATGATCATCGTTTGGACCAAACACTTTCGACGCAAACGTTCCCTGTGTGCCGGAGAAGTTGTCGATGAAATTACCGAAGGCGGGAAACGCTTCGACTGTACTCGTGGCCGTATTGTTCGTAAACGTAAACGTGCCCCGCGTATTGATGGGCACGAACTGCTTGGCTCTTTGGACCATCACGTCGAAACCGGCGCGAAACGTGTGATCGCCCATCGTGTGGGAGATCGTGTCCTGGAATTGATAGTTATTGAAGATGCGACCTTGCGGGAAAGTCGGATCGGGTCCGATGCCCGTCACCTTGGAAGCGCTGCCGCCGAAAAGAATCTGCGGCGGCGCATTAAGCAAGTCGGCATTGCGATACTGGAACACCACGTTGAAGCGGCCGTAACCAAAGCGA
Source organism: Pyrinomonadaceae bacterium (assembly GCA_036503085.1). GTDB lineage: Bacteria > Acidobacteriota > Blastocatellia > Pyrinomonadales > Pyrinomonadaceae > PSRF01. The sequence continues at coordinate 5,680 of DASXXL010000166.1, forward strand.
AATTCGTTGGTCGTGTTCGGCGAGAGCGTGTGGGTCCAGTTGATGTAAGCGTTCTGCACGAGGCTCGGTACGTCAACTTCGGTTCCCGGGAACTGCAGTGTTGAAAACTGCGGTACCTGGTTCGCGAAAAGTTGATCGTCCGCCAGGTAACGAACGCCGATGTTGTCTTTCTCACTGGGCGTCCAGTCGACGCGGAAAAGATACTGCGTGTCGTCTACCGGTTGTGAACTGGTGCGCGTGGCGGTGCCGAACGGAATCGAAGGCCGGCCGCCGCCAAGCGGCACGAGAAACACGCCCGTTGTTCCCCGCAGATCGCCGATGGCCGCGAGATAACGATCGAGATTCGCGCTCGCTCCCACCGGAAATAGCGCGCGCAATTGCGTGACGCCTTCAGCCGTCGGCACCACTGGTGACGAGGTCACGCCACCCGCGCGGAACGGCGACCATTGGATCGTGCTGAAGAAGAACAGTTTGTTCTTGACGATTGGACCACCAAGCGAGAAGCCGTAGTCGTTCTCGATAGTGACCGGTTTCTTTGTCAGTTCCAAGCCTGCTTTTTCAAACGGGGATAGCGCAGACAGTTTGCTGGGAATGATCACGTCGTAAGCGGAGCCGTGAAATCTGTTGGTGCCGCTGCGCGTGATGACGTTTACGACAGCGCCGCCGGCGCGGCCGAATTCAGCGGAGTAGTCGCTCTGCAGCACGGTCACTTCGTTGTAACCGTCGCGCAGCACGGGTTGATAAAACTGCCCCGTGATCGAGTTGTCGTTGTTGTCGAGACCATCGATTAGCTGGTTGTTTGCACGAGCGCGCAGACCGTTCACTGAGAACTCCGTGCCCTGGACGAAGCCGCCCGCTAATGGACCAGGATCGACCACGCCGGGAAACGTGAACACCAGGTTGACGGGATTCAGACCCTGAACCGGCAGTTCAGTGATCTGTCGCGTCCCGACTGTGTTGACGCGCGCGCCGTCCTGGGTTTGCAGCTCGATGC